>CBDTYP010000036.1:0-15347 GCA_965364645.1 uncultured Gammaproteobacteria bacterium
AGATTCCGGTGGTCGCGCCCCTGGCCCACGACGGCCGCACGCTCCACGACAAAGGCGGCTTTCGATACGCGGTCTACCCCTGCCGCGGCGGCCGCTCACCGGACCTCGACAACAAGCGGCTGCTGCGCCAGGTCGGACGCTTCGTCGCGCGCATCCATCTCATCGGCGAGATCAAGGAATACGTCCATCGGCCGCGCCTCGACATCGCGACCTACGGCGAGGCGTCCCGGGAGTATCTTCTGGAGACGGGGTTCATCCCCGACGAGCTGCGCGACGCCTACGATAGCCTCTGCGGGCATCTGTTCGAGGCCGTCCGCGCCTGTTTCGAGCGCTGCGGCGAGCCGCGCTACCTGCGCATCCACGGTGACTTCCATCCGAGCAACGTCCTGGTGCTCGATGAGCAGCTGCACATCGTCGACTTCGATGACACCCGCATGGGCCCGGCCGTGCAGGATCTGTGGATGTTTCTCTCCGGCGATCGCGCCGAGCAGACGCCGCAGCTCGAGGAACTGCTGACAGGCTACACGGAGTTCCGCCACTTCGACGCCAGGGAGTTGCATTTGATCGAGGCCCTGCGCACGCTACGCATCATGCACTATGCGGCGTGGCTCGCGAGGCGCTGGCAGGATCCGGAGTTCCACGTGACGTTTCCCTGGTTCGATACACCGCGCTATTGGGACGATCACATTCTCGCGTTGCGTGAGCAGGCGGCGCTCATGCAGGAGGAGCCCCTCGTGTGGGATCCATCTCACTGAGGGAGCGGAGACATGTCCATGCAACCGAGACACGTGGGTAAGGATGCTTTCTTTGCGACGCCGATCTATCTTACGGACGTGCCCGACGCCGGCACGCTGAACGCGCAGTTGACGAACGAT
Source organism: uncultured Gammaproteobacteria bacterium (assembly GCA_965364645.1). GTDB lineage: Bacteria > Pseudomonadota > Gammaproteobacteria > HK1 > HK1 > JAABYT01. Next base: position 876 of record CBDTYP010000036.1, read on the forward strand.
ATCCGCGCATGGCGGCAGCAGGATCCGGATGGCACCGTACGCACGAACGTCGCCCAGGCCGGCGCGTGGCACAGCGCGACGGACATGCACACCCGCGCCGAGTTCGACGGCCTCACCCGGGAGATCTTCGCGATGATCCAGGGTGTTTACGACGAACTCGGCTACGATGCGGATTTCGAGCCGGCCTGCGACTCCATGTGGGCAAACATCAATCCGCGCCACGGCTACAATCGCCACCATACCCATCCCCACGCGCTCTGGAGCGGTGTGTACTACGTGCAGGCGCCGGACGACTGCGGGCTTCTGTACTTCACCGATCCCCGGCCCCAGACACAGATTCTCACACCCTACTTCGATCCGGAGAGGCGGCATCCGAACACCTGGAACGAGGTGTTCTATCAGCCTCGGGAGGGCCGGCTCATCGTCTTTCCCGCGTGGCTCGTCCACGCGGTGCACCCGAATCTCACGACGGAGGAAGGTGAGGCGGGCGAGCGCATCAGCGTGAGCTTCAACTTCTACCAGCGTCGTCGGGGGACGGAGTATCGCAACCCGAACAGGAACGAGATCGTCATCGGCGATCTCGACGAGCGATCGTGACGGAAACCGGCCCCATATCGAACGTGGATCTCGCCGCGCAGCGAGCAAGGCTGAGATCCCTCGAAGCCTGCGAGGAGAAGCTGCGCGCGCTTCGCGATCGGCAATCGGAGCTGGAAGTGGACCTCATGGCCGACGAGGCGGCGCTTGGCGGCGCGGCCAGGCGCGTCGAAAGGGAGATCGATCCAGACCTGGCCCTGCGCATCGGTGTCGCCCTGGAGCGCAGGCGTGAGATGGGGGAGGGGGCTCGCAACTCCGTTGGGAATCCTACCGGGCCATCCGGCGACAGACGCGATGCCATGCGCGCCGGCCGCGCGGCCCTGGAGATGTGGCTGGACGACTCGAGCGAGCGCAAATCCCGGCGCCCGGCCCTGGCGGCCAAGATCACAATGTTGATAGCGACCGTCGTGACCATCTGGGCCGCCATCGAGATGCACCCGGCGTTCCTGATCCTGCTGCTGGTGGTCATCGGTCCGGTCTCCTTCGCCCTCGGACGGGGCCAGGACAAGGATTGGCGGCGTGCCGGTGCGCGGCGGCGCTACGACATGTCCGGACTGGCTGGCATCCCCGAGTGGAACGAGGAGGTCGTTCGGACCCGCTTGCAGGAGCTGGACGAGTTACTGGCGGCCCCAGCCAATGACGAGGTCGATGAGGACACCGATCCTCGCGTCCCTGACCGTCGGGTAGACCCGGTCGACGAGGAGGAGGCGGCGGCGAACCGGGCGGCCCTCGATTCGACCATCGCCGCGGATCTAGCGGATGCCGGGCTCGGCGACGACGATATCCGGGGAGAGACGGGGAAGTGGTTACGGCTCCTGGCGCGCGCCGACCGGTCCCGCCGATCCCTGGATCAGGTCAAACACGACTGCGGCGTCGTGCGATCGGAGGCGGCGGAGCTGCGGGATCAGCTGCAGCAGTTTTTCCGCGATGTGGGCACGAAAGCCGCGGAACAGCCCGACACGGCCGCGGAGATCGCCGCCCGGCTCGACAGCCTGGCCGACTGACGCTTACAGGCCCGGCCGAGCAGGCGTCAGCACCCGCCGCCCGAGACACGGTAGCGGACGTGGTTCGGCGGCTTCCCGATCTGGGCCTGGAACTCGCACTCGTACTCGGTCGCGTAGACGTCGTAGCCGTGATAGCCGGGGCACGCGTCGGTATAGACGAGCGCCGTGCTCTTCTGCTCGCTGCCGAGGCCACCCTTGCTCTGGATGTAGGTGAACTCGATGCTGGTGATCTTCTGCTGAAAACGCTTCTCGACGTCCGCCTCGATCTGTATGCGGCAGATCCCCTCGTTCGGCACGGCCTTGCCGCCCCCCTGTGCCGAGCAGGCCGCCAACGTCGCGCAGAGGAGCGCGGACATTCCGATACGCAAATTCATGGGTGCGTTTTACCAGACAACTCCGAGTTCCACTACCGGAGCGTGGCGGCGGTGCCGGGTGGGGCTTGTATTGTCCCTCAGCCAAGGCATACTTCCCGGCGTCCCCGTCTGCGCACCCCATGAACGATTCCCGCCGAAACCCGCCGCATCTCACCCGGGAGCTGATCGAGGCGCGGTTTCCGGAGCCCGTGCTCGATCGCTCCCAGTCCATGGGCGAGCTGTGTGACGAGGAAATCGAGCGATCCCTGCGGGCGACGCTCGACGACAGGCACCACGACGATCTCTGGCTCTTCGGCTACGGCTCCCTCATGTGGAAACCGGACTTCCCGTTCGCGGAGCACACCGTCGCCCGGGTGCGGGGATACCACCGCAGCTTCTGCCTGTGGCAGCGGCGCCACCGTGGCAACCGGCACAACCCCAACTTGATGCTGGCGCTGGACGCGGGCGGCTCCTGCTCCGGGCTCGCCTATCGGGTAGCCGCGCCGGACGTGGAGAGCAAGATCGCCGCCACCTGGCGCCGGGAGCTGGTCGGCAACGGCTACCGCCCGCGTTGGGTGACGGTGCAGACCGAGCGGGGCCCGCTGCGGGCGGTCGCCTTCATCGCCAACCGTGACAATGCCGAGCGCTACACGGGGCGCCTGCCCGACGAGGAGGTGGCCAGCTACATCGCATCTGCCTGCGGCGAGGGCGGCTCGGGGGCCGAGTATCTCCTGGAGACCGTTCTCGCGCTCGAGAATCTCCAGATCCGCGACAGCCGCTTGTGGCGGCTGCAGCGGTTGGTCGCGGGGTACCTGGAAACGTGACGGTATTCATGACAGGCGGGTCCGGCTTCGTCGGTCTCAATCTCATCGAGCGGCTGCTGGGGCGCGGCGAGAGCGTGGTCTCCTACAGCCTGGCGCCGCCGCCGGAGCGCGCCCTGGCGTCATTCGATTCGTTGCCGGGCACGTTGCGCCACGTGGACGGGGACGTGACGGACCCGCAGGCCGTCGGCCGCTCGCTCGAAGAGAGCGGCGCGCGGCAGGTCATCCACGGCGCCGTCATCACCGCCGGTATCGACCGGGAGCGGCGGGACCCCGCGAGCATCGTCGCGACCAACGTCCAGGGGACGGTGAACATGCTGGAGGCGGCGCGGGGTCAGGGCGTCGATCGCTTCGTCTATCTGAGCTCGGCCTCTGTCTACGGCGCCAACGCCCTCAGCGCAGACGTGCTGTCGGAAGCAGACACGGCGCCGATCCCGCAATCGCTCTATGCCGTTACTAAGTACGCGGCTGAAGGCATCGCGCGCCGCTACGGTACGGTCTTCGGGATGCCTGTCGTGGCCGCGCGTCTGAGCGCCGTCTTCGGGCGCTGGGAGTACGACACGGGCCTTCGCGACACCCTCAGCCAGCCTTATCTGCTCGCGCGCATGGCGGCCGCCGGCGATCGAGCGGTGCTTGCGGAAGAGGGATCCCGGGATTGGATCTACGGGCCTGATGCGGCAGCCGGCATCGTCGCGCTCCTGGATGCCGAGGGCCTTCGCCACGACGTCTACAACATCGGCACCGGAAAGACCTGGAGCCTGCGCCAATGGTGCGAGAGGCTCGCCGAACGGTTGCCCGGGTTCTCCTACCGCTTCGACGACGGACCGGAAGCGGACCCGGCTCTGGACCCCGGCCGCCGCGCCCCTCTGTCCGTCGCGCGAGTCCTCGAGGACACGGGGTATAATCCCGGCTTCGGCCTGGACGAGTCTTTCGAAGACTACCTCCAGTGGATGCAACAGTAGCGGCTGTGCGAGTGGGGTCTCAATTCATGGTTAGACGTGGCATGGGGATACTGGGGGTATCGATCCTCGTCCTGATGATCGTCGCCTTGCCCCGGGCCTACGCCGAGGACATCGTCATCAGTCCGCTCGCGCCGCCGGATACGTCGAGTCCCCGGGCGACCCTGGAGAGCTTCCGCACGAACACGGAGATCGCGTTCCGGGGACTCCACGACGGGCGGGACAAGATGCAGCCCTTCGAGTGGCAGGCCCTGGCCCGGGCGGTTGCCTGCCTCGATTCGAGCGAGCTGCCGCCGATTCGTGCCCAACGTCTCGCCGTCGAGGCGACATTGATTCTGAACGATCTGCTCGGCAAGGTGACGGTGCCGCCTTATGCGGAGATTCCCGACGCGCTGGCCATGGCCGAGCTGCCTCCGGACCTGCCGAGAGTCTGGCGCATACCGGGAACGGCGATCGAGATCGAGAGGGTGTCGGAAGGACCGAGGACCGGGCAATACCTGTTCTCGGCGGAAACCATCGACCGTCTTCGCGAGTTTCACATCCTGGCCCGGAACATGACCTACAAGGCCGGCGCCATGGAGGGATTCTATGAGCGTTTTGCCAGCGAGCCCGGGCCGTGGATCCCGGTGACGTGGACCCGGGCGCTTCCGCGTTGGGCACATAGGGAGGTCGCCGGGCAGGCGGTGTGGAAATGGGTCGCCATGGTTATTACGGCAGGTGTGTGGCTGCTGCTCGTGGCGCTCGCCTATCGTATTACCCACCGCAAGGGTGAGAAGCCCAGATACTGGTTGCGCTTCGTGCTCGCGTTGATGTTGATGCCGGTCACGGTGGGCTTCCGAGATTTCTTCGCCAGGCAGCTCATCATCCTGGGGCCCGCCTACGACGCGATCGACAGCGCGATCGTCGTTCTCTTTTATGTCATCGGAGCGGTTGCTGTTGTCAACCTGGGCTCGGCCATCGCGACGACCATTACATCGACGCCGAGGTTCGAGAAGCGAATCCTCGACGCCAACTTCATCCGCGTCGCGTGCCACAGCATCGCGTGGCTTTTCGCGATCGTAATCGTCGCAAAGGGCGCGAGTGATCTCGGCGTGCCGGTCGCCGCGATCATCACGAGTCTCGGCGTGGGCGGCGTCGCGTTCGCCCTGGCCGCGCGGCCGACCCTGGAGAATCTTATTGCCGGCGTTACCCTGTATCTGGACAAGCCGGTCGCGGTCGGCGAGTTCTGCCAGTTCGAGGACGTCCTCGGCACCGTCGAACGGATCGGGCTGCGATCGACCCGGATCCGTCGTTGGGGCGGCAACCTGCTTTCAATCCCCAACGCGCAGTTCGCCGAGTACCAGCTCGACAACTACAATGACGCCCGCTACATCTGGATTCGCGAGCGGCTGCGCGTGCGCTACGAGACGACACCGGAGCAGCTGGAGTACATCCTGGCGAAAGTGCGCGAGTTGGTGTTCGCTCACCCGAAGATCCTTGCCCCCCGCGTGCGGCTCATCGGCTTCGGAGAGGATGCCATGACCGTGGAGGTGCTCTGTTACACGGACACCGGCGTATGGGCGGAGTGGCACGCGATCCGCGAAGACATGCTGTTGCGCCTCATGGAGGTCATCGAGGAGGCCGGCACCCGTCTCGCGTTGCCGTCGAAGACGATGTACTTCGCGCGGGATGCGGGCCTCGACGACGAGCGAAGGAAGGCGGCCGAGGAGCAGGTCGTCGATTGGACCGAGGCCGGTGAGCTGCCCTTCCCCGAAATGTCCGAGGAGCAGCGCGAGGCCCTTTCGGGAAGCCTGGACTTCCCCCCGACAGGCTCCGTGCAGCGCCGGATCGCGGAGGACAAGGACTGAATCTCCGCGCTCTCGTCCTTTCCTGCATCATCCTGACGGCCGGATGTCAGGCGCGGGAGGTCGTGAAGGTATCCGAGTTTCCCGCCGAGGGCCGGCCCGTCCCGGAGCGTATCATCGTCGTGACCTGGAACGCCCAGAAGGGCGGGAGCGACCAGTTCAAGCCGGACCTCGCGCGGCTCGTCATCATCGGCGCGCCGGACTTCGTCTTTCTCCAGGAAGCCCGGGTCGATCTCCTGACCACGGAGCGCATCGGCGGCCACTTCGCGAGCAGCTGGAGCTATCCCTGGCCGAACGGCAATGTCATCGGCCTGCTGACGCTGTCCAAGGTCCCGCCGACCCGCATCCAGCCGATGCCAAGCAAGTACAAGGAGTTCTTCGTCACCGCCCCCAAGCTCTCCCTGGCGACCACCTATCCCCTGGTCAACGGCCAGGAGCTCCTGGCGATCAACGTGCACCTGCTGGCCTTCGAGCGCTGGACCACCACCGGAATAGGCTCCCAGATGGAAGATATCCGGGCCGTGATGGAAGAGCACGTGGGGCCAATCGTGCTGGTGGGGGATTTCAATACCTGGAGCGAGGACCGGCTGGAGCTGGTGGAGAAGGTGGTGCGGGAGGTTGGCCTGACGGAGGTGACCGAGTTCTCCTCGGAGCGTCGCACCGGAGACAAGGAGTGGGACTTCCTCAACTGGCTATTCGGTATCGACGAGGGTATCCCCCTGGACCGCGTGTACTACCGCGGCTTTACCCACTATTCCGCGAAGGTGCTACCCTACGAGTCATCGGATCACCGGGCTTTGCAGGTCAGCCTGGAGCTCGCGCCCGATAGTCCTGCGGCCACGAACTGAGAAGAGATAAGGCGGATGAGTCCCTCCAAACTTCTTGCCCTGATCGCCGTCGTGCTGGTCGTCAGCTCCTGCGCGAGCGTGCCGACCGACTACGACGCCGACAAGAGCACGGCGCTCACCAATACCGACGATACAGGGCTCGGCCTGAGATCCATCACGGATCGCCAGACTCTCGTAAACGAGTCACGGGTGATCCCTCTCCTCGACGGCGTGGATGCGTTCTACGCGCGAGTGGCTCTCGTCAATGCTTCGGAGCGCTCCCTTGACCTGCAGTACTTCCTCTGGCACAACGATCTGACCGGGCTCGCCCTGTTACAGAGGGTCCTGGTGGCGGCCGATCGAGGCGTGCGGGTCAGGCTGCTCCTCGACGACCTCGATAACCAGGCGCTCGATCAGGAGTTCTACGCGCTGGACACGCACCCCAACATCTCCATTCGACTCTTCAATCCTTTCGCAACGAGGGGATTCAAGTACATCGATTTCTTGGCCGATACCGCCCGCGTTAACCGTCGCATGCACAACAAGTCAATTACGGCGGACAACCAGTACACGATCGTGGGTGGGCGCAATATAGGAGACGAGTATTTCGACGCACAGACTGACACGAATTTCTACGACTTCGACGTGCTGGTCACAGGGCCCGTCGTCGAACAAGTCTCGACGCAGTTCGATATCTACTGGAGTCACGAGGCGGTCGTCCCGATACACGCATTCAAGCAGAACGAGGCCACTGCCGAGGATCTGGAGAGGCTGCGGGAGAGTCTGGCAGAGCACAGGGAGAAGGCGCTCGGTTCGCTTTACGCCGATGACGTCAGGTCCGCCGAGGTTGCGGAAGCCCTGATCGGTGAAGGGGTCGACGCCTATGTCGGAGTAGCCGAGGCGGTCTGGGATGATCCGGACAAGGGTCTCGGGAAACCCGTGGATGAGATCGCTACCATGTTCGATCTCATGGGGCGGCACTTCAATGAGGTGAAGAACGAGATCATTCTTATCTCACCGTACTTCGTCCCTGGCGACACCGGTGTGGAGTCGCTCCTCGACAAGGTGAAGAGCGGGATTGAAGTCGACGTGATTACGAACTCTTATACATCCACGGATTCGGGTGTCGTGCATGCCGGCTACTCTCGGTATCGAGAACCGTTACTCGCTGGTGGCGCCAAGATCTACGAATTGAAACCCGACTCGAAAACGGCACGTCGCGAGGGCAGGGTGGCCGCCAAATCCGCGGCAAGCCTGCATACGAAGGTGTTCATCCTCGACAGGAATACGGTTTTCATCGGATCCCTCAATCTCGATCCGCGGTCTGTCGATATCAATACGGAGATGGGTATCCTCTTTCACTCCCCGGAGATGGCGGCGGGTCTCGCAAAGGCGCTCGACGCGGGAGGGCTCGAGCATGTGTATGAGCTGAAGCTCGTCCGATCTCCGGCGGAGAGCAAGGGGGAGTTCACGACTTATACCTGGAACATCGAGTGGTTGGAGCGGGTCGACGGTGAAACGATTCGCCACACGAGCGAACCCGGAATCGGTGTCTGGGAATCCATCAAGTTGTTTTTCTCCAGCATGGCGCCGGAGTCGCTCATCTGACATCTACTCCTGTACCGCCGGTTTATCCTCTTTGAGCCATGTCCTGAACAGCTCGTAACCCAGGGCCAGCACCACGGCGCCGACGAAGAGTCCGATGATTCCCGAGTGCATCATGCCGCCGATGGCGCCGATGAGGATGATCAGCATCGGTACCTCGACGCCACGGCCGAGGAGGAGGGGCTTCAGGAACGCGTCGCTCATGCTGACCAGAATACTCCATACCATGAAGATGACGGCGACGGTCGTGCTGGCCGTCGAGAACACGTAGAGGATGATCGGCGCGAGCACGAGCAGCGGGGGGAGCTGGACGATGGCGAGCAGCAGGATCAGCAGCGCCCAGAGGCCGGCTCCCGGCACGCCGGCGGCAAGCAGGCCGACACCCGCCAGCAGGGACTGAATCACCGCCACGCCGAGGACGCCCTGGGCGACGCTGCGCACGGTCTGGGAGGCCATGGTCGCATAGCGCTCCCCGCGATCATCCATCAGCCGCGTGGCGAGGGCTTTCAGGAATCCACCGACGCCCTCGGAGTTGGCGAGAAGCACGCCGGCGATGATGATGGAGACGACGAACTGCAGCACGCCGATGCCGGCCCCGGCGGCGGTGCTGAGCAGCCAGCCGGCGGCCTCTTTCAGATGCGGGGCGATGGAGGTCAGCGTCGCACCCAGGTTCTCCGAGGCACCGCCCCAGAAGGCCGACAGCTGCTCGCCGATGACGGGCCACTCGCGCACGCTCGCGGGCGGCGGCGGCACGGTGAGCGAGCCTCTCTGGAGATCGGCGGACAGGGTCTGGGTCGTGTCGGCGACGGTGTCGACGAGCATCACGGTCGGCGTGATCAGCAGCGCCAGCGCCAGCAGCGTGAAGATCGTTGCCGCGAGCTTGCTCCGCCCACCCAGCTTCCGCTGCATCCATATGTACATGGGAGCGCAGGCGATGGCGATGATCATCCCCCAGAGAATCGGGATGATGAAGGGCTCCACTATGAGGAAGCACCAGGCCGCTATCAGGAAGAGCAGGCCGACGCGGATGGCCGCCTCGACTGCCGGGTGAAACTGCCGCTTGCCGTCTGACGCCTGCACCGAATCACTCATGGTGGTCTCCTCGTGGGCTCCAACCCGTCCCGGGTGGCGCATTGTACGACGGTTGTCCCGGTGGCGTACCATCGAGCCTGCGGGCACAATGCACCAAACGGAGAGTCCGCCCGCTGCTTCTCGAGGACCCGAAATGAAGAGAACTCAGGGATTGACCGAGCCGCTGTCGCGCCAGGGAAGGGTTGTACTGTCGATACTGGCCCTCGTCACCAGCCTCTGCATCGCGCCCCAGGGGTTCGCGGAAGAAGACTTCGTGAGCCCCCTGGAGCCGGCGGATACGTCGAGTCCGAGAGGCACCCTCAAGTCATTCTTTGACAACTTCAAGCGGTCGTGGGGGGAATACTACAAGTACCGCCGGGTCGAAGACATCGACCGAGCGTCGCAGACGCGGGCAATCCGTACCCTCGATACCAGTAAGCTCCCGCCGACCCAGGCGCGCAGGCTGGCGGCGGAGGCGTCGGTCCTGCTCTACGAGGTACTCGAAAAGGTCGAGCTGCCTCCCTGGGAAGAGATCCCCGACGTGGAAGCCATGAACGCGCTCCCGGCGGGAGAGCCCAAGCGCTGGCGGATACCCGGCACCGAGATCGTCATCGAGCGGATCGAGGACGGTCGGAGGAAGGGCGAGTACCTGATCTCCGCCGCGAGCGTCGGCCGCGCCCATGAGTTTTACGAACGCGCCCGCAACCTCCCATACAAGCCCGGTGCGATGGAGAATTTCTATCAGGATGTGATCACCGAGGGTGGGTCGTGGATCCCCGCCACGGTGACGAGCGCTTTTCCGGAGTGGGCGAGACGCGTGCATGGAGGTCAGGCCACCTGGAAGTGGATCGCGATCGTTCTGACCTTCACCCTGTGGGTCCTGATCGTCTATGTTCTGCGGCGCCTGTCGACGCCCCGGGACGAAGAGCCTCACTATTGGCTGCGTTTCTTCCTGACCCTCACCATCCTCCCGCTGACCAGGGGGATGCGCTGGTTCATGGACCAGCAGCTGCTTCTCGCCGGCACGGTGTTCGAGGTGATGGATACCTCCATCGTGATCCTTTACTACCTGGTCGGCGCGGTGGCGGTACTCAACTTCGGGGCGGCGCTGGCGGCGTCGCTCATCGCGTCGCCGCGGGTCGACAAGGACAGTATCGACGCCAACCTGATCTCGGTCGGTGCGCAGGCCGTGGCATGGCTGTTCGCCATACTACTGCTTGCGAAAGGCGCCAGCAGCCTTGGCGTTCCGCTGGCCGCGGTCGTCACGAGCCTCGGCGTTGGCGGTCTCGCCTTCGCAATGGCGGCCCGCCCCACCCTGGAGAATCTGATCGCCGGCGTCACCCTGTATCTCGACAAGCCTGTCAGGGTCGGCGAGTTCTGTCAGTACAACGACGTACTCGGTACGGTGGAGCGCATCGGGCTGCGTTCGACCAAGATACGGCGCTGGGGCGGCAACGTGCTCTCCATCCCGAACTCGCAGTTCGCCGAGCTGCAGCTCGATAACTACAACGATGCGCGGTACATCTGGATCCGCCAGCGCCTGCGGCTGCGCTACGAGACCAGTCCCGATCAGCTGAAGTACATACTCGCGAAGCTCAGGGAGATGCTCTTCTCACACCCGAAGATCCTGTTGCCGCGGGTGCGCCTCATCGGCTTCTACGAGGACGCCCTCAAGGTCGAGATCCTCGCGTACACCGACACGGGAGTCTGGGCCGAGTGGCACGCCATCCGTGAGGATGTCTTTCTTCGGGTGTTGCGGATCATCGAGGCTTCGGGGACGCGGCTCGCCCTGCCGTCGGAGACCACATACTTCGCCCGGGACAACGGCGTCGACGAAGAGAAGAAGCGCGTCGCCGAAGAGCAGGTTCAGGAATGGACCGAGAAGGGTGAGCTGCCCTTCCCCGAAATGACCGAGGAGCAACGCGAGGCGCTGAAGAGCAGCCTGAGCTTCCCTCCGAAGGGCTCAATCGCGTACAAGGCCGCGGAAACCATCGATGCCGGCGAGGCTATCGAGGAGGAGCGGGACGACAGCAAGTCCTGAGACCGGCTTCAGTCCAGGGCCACGCCCTCGATGGTGACCCGGTGCATGAGGCGGCGCCGGCCCGGATAGTCGTTGAGGGCGCGGTGCCAGCAGGCGCGGTTGTCCCAGAAGGCTACCGAGCCGCGCTCCCAGGAAAAACGGCACGTGAATTCCGGCTGCGACGCGTGTTGGTAGAGGTATTCCAGCAGCGGCCGTGATTCCTCTTCCGTCCAGCCATCGAAGCGCACCGTGAACCCCGGGTTGACGTAGAGCGCCTTGCGTCCGGTCACCGGATGGGTAACGACCACCGGGTGGATCGCGTCCTGGGTCGCGAGATGCGGGTTGCCGAGCCGGTCGGCGACATCGGGATTCTCGCGGCCGCGGCTCTCGCCGAAGACGTGTCGGCTCGAATGCACGGCTTTCAGCTCCGACAGGAGTGCCTGCATACCGTCGGAGAGGGTTTCCCAAGCACGGTACATGCTGGCGAACAGGGTATCGCCGCCGACCCCCGGCACCTCCAGCGCGTAGAGGATGGAACCCATGGCCGGTGCCGCGTCATAGGAGTGATCGGTATGCCAGCTGCCGCCGATGTTGGTCTGCTGCTCCGGCTCCTTGCGCACCTCGGCGATGAGGGGGTGCCCCTCAACCGGCTTAAAGAATCGATTGACGTTGATGTCTCCGAAACGCCGGGCGAACGCAACGTGCTGCTCCGGCGTGAGACGCTGATCCCGGAAGAAGATGACACCGTAGTCGCCGTGGGCGCGGGCGATGGCGTCGACGTCGGCGTTGCTCAAGTCCCCGCCTATGTCGACGCGAAGGATCTCTGCGCCGACCCCAGGCGAGAGTGGCCGAATGTCGACGCTCACGGTCGCATCAGCCCAGCACCGCGCGCGTGGAGTCCGCCAGGATCTCGACCATCTTGTCGATTGTCTCCTCTGAGGTAACGATGGGCGGTGCGAGACAGTACACGTCGCCGCGCACGCGACTGAACATGCCCCTTTCGACCGTCGCCGAGTGAATCTTCGCACCGATGCCGTCCGCCGCGTCGAAGGGCGCCTTCGTGGCGCGGTCCTTCACGTACTCGACGGCGCACATTAGCCCAAGTCCCCGAATGTCGCCCACGTTGGGGTGATCGCCCAGCGCGCTCTTCAACCCATCCAGAAGTCGGGTCCCCTTCGCGGCGGCCTGCGCCGGAAAGTCTTCCGTCTCGATGATGTCGAGCATGGCCAGTGCGACGGCGCACCCCGCCGGGTGGGCGCTGTAGGTATAGGCATGCATCCAGGGCTCGCCGCTCTCTTCCATCACCTCGGCGATCGTATCGCTCATGCCGATGCCGCCGAGGGGGAAATACCCGGAGGTGATGGCCTTGGCGAACTGGATGAGATCCGGTTGCACGCCCCAGTGCTCGAGGCCGAACATGGTGCCGGTGCGGCCGAAGCCGGTGATGACTTCGTCGGAGACGAGCAAGACGTCGTATTCGTCGCAGATCTCGCGGATGCGCGGGAAGTAGTCGTCCTGGGGCACGATGACGCCGCCGGCGCCCTGCACCGGCTCGGCGATGAACATGGCGACGGTGTCCGGGCCCTCGGCGAGGATCGCCTTCTCGAGCTCGTCCGCCGCGGCGACGCCCTGGCTCGCCGACCCTTCCGGCGCCTCGTAGCGATAGGGGTAGGGCGTGGGGATGTGAGAGAAGCCGGGGATGCGCGGCTCGAACATGGTCCAGTAGGGACTGATACCGGTACAGCACATGGCGGCGATGGTGACGCCGTGATAGCCCCAGATTCGCGAGATCACCTTGGACTTCTCCGGCTTTCCCCGGAGCTTCCAGTAATAGCGCGCCATCTTGATGTTGCTGTCCGTGGATTCCCCGCCGCCCGAGGTGAAGTAGAAGTGATTGATGTTCGGGTAGGTAATCCCGGATAGCCGCTCGGCGAGCTCGATGGCCCGGGGGTTCGAGCTGCCCGTGTAGCCCGATGCGTAGGCGAGCTCCCGCATCTGCCGGGAGGCGGCGTCCGCGAGCTCGACACGGCCGTTTCCGGCGGTGTTGTTCCATAGCCCGGAGAGGCCGTCGATGAAACGATCACCGTTCGCGTCGACGAGGTAGGCACCCTCGCCGCCAACCCATACCTTGCCCGCGGCGTGACCGGCCGCGCTGTGGAGTGGGTGCACGAGGTGCGCGGCGTCGCGGTCTATGAGGGCCGCTTCGGCATCGTTGGACATCGGGTTCTCCTTGGGCTGGATCTCGGTGTCGGGCAAGCGGCCAGTATCGATGGCTCCGTCGGGGGTTTCAAGTCGCCGTAACCGGAACCCTATGGCATCTGTTCTGCGTCGAATTCGGCGACCGCACCGCCTTCAGCCCGGAAACGCAGCGCGATGGGGTTGCAACAGACCTCGCAGTCCTCGACGTAGCTCTGATCCGTCGCCGACAGGTCCAGCAGCATCGTGATCGACTCCCAGCAGTACGGGCAGGTGAAGCGGTGTTCGACGATGTCCAGGCTCACTTCACGTCTCGGCGAGGTCCAGCAACGTGTGCAGCAACACGTTCGCGCCGGCATTCAGATCGTCGTCCTCGGTGTGTTCCGCGGGATTGTGGCTCACGCCGCCGACCGAGGGCACGAAGATCATCGCCGCCGGGCACAGCCTCGCCATCATCTGTGCGTCGTGGCCGGCTCCCGAGGTCATGGTCCGTGATGTGAGTCCCAGCATCGCCGCGTTTTCCGCGATCCGCGCGACGATGCTCTCGTCGAATCGCACCGGATCGAATCTCGCGAGCCGCTCCGTCTCTATGCTGACGCCCTCGGATGTCGCGAGCTCATCGAGAAACTCCTCGAGCAGAGCCTCTGCCTCTTTCAGCCCGGCGTTATCCGTGTTGCGGAGGTCCACCGTCATGGTCGCCCTGCCGGGGATGACGTTGATGAGCCCCGGCTGCAGATCGATTGCGCCGACGGTGCCTACCTGTTGTCCGCCCAGTCGGTGGGTGATCTCCCGCACGTGGGAGGCTATCGCGCCAGCGCAGTACCCGGTGTCGTGACGGAGTCTCATGGGTGTCGTGCCGGCGTGGTTGGCCTGCCCGGAGATCGCGATGCCGGTCCACGAGATCCCCTGGAGGTCCTCCACGGCGCCGATGGTGATCGCGTCGGCCTCGAGCACGGGGCCCTGCTCGATGTGCACTTCTACGAACGCGTGAGGGATGATGGCGCCGATGTCGGTGTCGCCGGCGTATCCGATGCGTTCGAGCTCATCTCCCAGACGCGTGCCGTCGGTGTCGGTCGTGCCGAGGGCGTCGTCGAGATCGAGGCCCCCGGCGTAGACCAGCGAGCCCATCATGTCCGGATGGAAGCGCGCGCCTTCCTCGTTGGTGAACGCGCAGACGG
>CBDTYP010000037.1:0-15345 GCA_965364645.1 uncultured Gammaproteobacteria bacterium
CGGCATCGATGAGGCGCCGGCGGCCGACGTCGAGCATGTCCGCGTTGATGTCGGCGAGCGTGACCGAGCCGCGGGCTCCGACCCGATTCACGAACTGCCGCGTGAGATCGCCGGTCCCGCCCGCGAGATCCAGCACCCGCTGGCCGGGGCGCACGCACGCGATGTCGATGGCGAAGCGCTTCCAGAGACGGTGCACGCCGAGCGACATCAGGTCGTTCATCAGATCGTAGTTCTCGGCCACCGATGAGAACACGGACGAGACTCGCCGGGCCTTGTCCGGAAGTGGAACCTTCTCGAAGCCGAAGTTGGCGGTCTCCCTGCTCACGAGCCGACCGATCTGCGCTGGTGCCCGGCCGACTCGAGCCTCGCGAGATACTCGGCCCAGAGCTCTTCGCTGTGCCTGCAGAAGCGCCGCAGCTCCTCCCATGAATACAGCCCCGTGTCGTGGCCGTCATCGAAAAACAGCCGCACCGCATAGTTGCCGACCGGTTCGATGCGATCGATGCCCACGCCTTCCTTGCCGATCTGCAGCACCTCCTGTCCGGGGCCATGCCCGCGAACCTCGGCGGATGGCGAATGCACGCGCAGGAACTCGGCCGAGAGGTTGCAACGCAGATCGTCGCCGAAAGCGATCTCCAGCACGCGGGACTTCTTGTGGTAGCTGATCTCGGTTGGCACGAGTTGCTCGGAATTCATTGCACAGCGGTCTCCGGAGAACGTCGGCAGGTGCGCGATCGGCGAGTCAGAGAATGTACTTGGTCAGATCATCGTTGGCCAGCAGGGTGCCGAGGTGCTCGTCAACATAGGCGGCATCGATCGTGATCTCTTCGCCGGAATGGTCGGGGGCCTCGAACGATATCGTGTCGAGCAACCTCTCGAGCACGGTGTGTAGCCGCCGAGCCCCGATATTCTCCGTGCGCTCGTTCACCGTCCATGCGACCTCGGCGATTCGTCTGACGGCGTCGTCCGCGAATCGTAGCCGGACACCCTCGGTCGCGATCAAGGCCACATACTGTTCGGTCAGCGACGCATCGGGCTCGGTGAGGATGCGCGTGAAGTCCTCCACGCTGAGTGCCGCGAGCTCCACCCGGATCGGCAGCCGCCCCTGCAGCTCGGGAACGAGATCCGACGGCTTGGCCATGTGAAAGGCGCCCGAGGCGATGAACAGGATGTGGTCGGTCTTCACCATGCCGTACTTGGTCGACACGGTGCAGCCCTCGACAAGCGGGAGCAGATCCCGCTGGACCCCTTCCCTGGAGACGTCGGCTCCCGTACCGCTCGTCTCCGAGCGTCGGGACACCTTGTCGATTTCGTCGATGAACACGATGCCGTTCTGCTCGACATCCTCGAGGGCGTGAGACTTCATGTCGTCCTCGTTGATGAGCTTGCCCGCTTCCTCCTCGGAGAGCACTCTGAACGCATCCTTGATACTCATCTTCTTCACGCGCGTCCGCCCGCCGGACAGATTCTGGAACATCCCCTGCAGCTGGGATGTCATCTCCTCCATCCCCGGCGGCGCCATGATCTCCACGCCGACGGCCGCCGCGCTGACCTCGACTTCGATCTGCTTTTCGTCGAGCTTCCCTTCCCGCAGCATCTTTCGGAATTTTTGTCGGGTCGACCCCTGATCGTCCGACGGCGGCGTGCCGGAAGCCGAATCGTCCGTCCGTGCCGGGCGCAGCAGGACATCGAGTATGCGCTCCTCGGCGGCATCCTCCGCCTGATGGCGAACGCCGTCCATCGCCCGCTCGCGGCTCATCTTGATGGCGGCGTCCGCGAGATCGCGGATGATGGATTCCACGTCGCGACCCACGTATCCGACCTCGGTGAACTTGGTTGCCTCGACCTTGATGAAGGGCGCGTCGGCGAGGCGCGCGAGTCGGCGGGCGATCTCCGTCTTGCCTACACCCGTGGGACCGATCATGAGGATGTTCTTCGGCGTAATCTCGTAACGCATCTGCGCGTCCACCTGGCCGCGGCGCCAGCGGTCCCGCAGCGCGATCGCTACAGCGCGCTTGGCGGCGTCCTGGCCGACGATGTGCTTGTCCAGCTCGTGGACGATCTCTCTCGGGGTCATGTAGGACATGTCAGGACGAGCCGGCCTCCAGGGATTCGATCGTGAGGGAATCGTTGGTGTATACGCAGATGTCGGCGGCGATGCCCATGGCCTTCTCGACGACACGGCGGGCGTCCATCTCAGTGTTCTCGAGCATCGCTCTCGCGGCGGCGAGCGCATAGGCGCCGCCGGATCCGATGGCCATGGCGTCGTACTCCGGCTCGATGACGTCACCGTTGCCGGAGATCATAAGCGAGCTCGCGCCGTCGGCCACGAGCAGCAGCGCCTCGAGTCGGCGCAGCGCCCGGTCCGTGCGCCAGTCCTTGGCGAGCTCGACAGCGGCCCGGACGAGGTTGCCATGGTGCTTCTCCAGTTGTCCTTCGAAGCGTTCGAACAGTGTGAAGGCGTCGGCGGTGCCGCCGGCGAAGCCTGCTATCACCTTGTCGTGATAGACACGGCGCACCTTCTTCGCGTTGCCCTTGACGACTGTATCGCCCAGAGACACCTGGCCGTCGCCCGCCATGACGACGTCGGCGCCCCGGCGCACGGCGAGAATGGTGGTGCCCGAAAACTGTTCCATGGAAGCACGCCCGCGTAGTGGAAAGCGCCTGATCTTACACGAGGACAGGGGCGGGTACCGGCCGATCGATCCGCTCAGTCCTTGTTCCCGCGGCGCCGGGCCCTGGGGTGGGCCTTGTCGTAGACCTCCGCCAGATGCTGGAAGTCCAGGTGGGTATAGATCTGGGTCGTGCTGATGTCCGCGTGACCCAGCAGCTCCTGGACGGCCCGCAGATCGCCGCTGGACTCGAGCATGTGGCTCGCGAAGGAATGGCGCAGCATGTGAGGATGCACCTTCTGCTCGATGCCCTGGATCCGCGCCCACCGCGCCAGCCGGGCCTGCACGGCCCGGCCTGTGAGCCGGGTGCCACGACGGCTGACGAAGAGCGCCGCCTCCCCTGCCGCGGCCCGCCCGGGCCTCTCCCCCAGCCACTTCGACAGCCACTCACCGGCGACGGCCCCCACGGGCACGATGCGTTGCTTCGCGCCCTTGCCCGTCACCTGCACCAGGGAGTCCCTCAGATTGAGGTCGACCACGTCGAGAGACACGGTCTCCGCGAGGCGCAGCCCCGAGGAATACATGAGCTCGAACATGGCGCGGTCGCGAATGTCCAGATCGCTCGCCGCCGGCATGTCGAGCAACGCGCTCACGCGGTCCACGTCCAGCGCGTCGGGGAGCCTGCGCGTTCCCCGGGGGGCGCTGATCCCCGTTCCGGGATTTCGGGTCACGACCCCCTCCCGGAGCAGGTACTTGTAGAAGCTGCGGATGGCGGACAGCGCCCGCTGCAGGCTCGCCGCCCCGGCTCCCTGCCGGTGACGCCTGCTGATGTAGTCGCGCACCCGGGCGCCGTCCACGTCGCGCCAGTCGTCGACGTTCTGCTCGGCGAGGCGCCGGGCGAATCGCGCGATTTCGCGCCGATATCCATCCACGGTGAGCGGCGAAAGACGGCGCTCGCTGCCGAGGTGGGCGAGAAATCGATTCAGCCAATCATGCATGCACGTCCTCTCGTGCAGCGTCGTCGCGCTCAGCCGGTGCTGACGTGGGGAAGGAGGATCCGGCTCACGAGCTCACCGAGCTGGCGCAGGAATATCGTGCCCATTCCCGGGTGAAAGCGTTGCGGATCGCGGCTCCCGATGGCGAGCACGCCGAAGCGCACCCGATGCCCGAGTGGCAGGAGCGCCCCCGAAGCGACCTCGCCGGCATGTTCGGGAAACAGAAACGCGAGCTGCTCCTCCTTTATATGTCCGCACAGCGGCTTGTTCGACGCGAGCACCTGGGAAAACATCTCCGTGGCGCCGGAGTCGGCGCCGACGAATTCACCGAGCCCCCGGTCGCCATTCGAGACCGGGTCGGCGAACAATCGAATCGCGGCGAAGTCGGCCTTGAAGTCGTCACCCATGGCCTGATAGAGGTTCGAGAGGACCTCATCCAGTCCCGTGCACTCCACCAGCGTCAACGTCAGCTGGTGCAGACGCTGGGACAGCGCCTCGTTGTCGCGGGCATTGTTGGCCAGGGACTGAATCCGGCGCCGCATCTCGTGGACCTGGTCCCGCAGAACGCTCACCTGGTACTCCACCAGGGATACCGCACCGCCGCAGGAGTGGGGGATGATCAGATTCTCCAGCAGCTTCGGATGGCGATCGAAGAAATCCGGATTCTCGCGCAAGTACGTCTCGACGGACTCCTCCTCCTCGAGCCCCGACGAATCGACCCGGCGATTTTCTTCGCTCATAGCTCGAACTCTCCCTCGAAGGCGCGCTCGGTCGGACCACTCAGCCACATCGGCTCGTCATCCCCCGCCCACTCGACGACCAGGTCGCCGCCGGGGAGGCTGACCGTCACGGCAGGGCCCAGCCAACCCCGCACGCGTCCCACCGCCACCGCGGCGCAGGCGCCGCTGCCGCAGGCGAGGGTTTCGCCGACGCCACGTTCGTATACCCGCAGGCGCACGTGACCCTCATCCAGAACCTGCACGAATCCCACGTTGACGCCTTCGGGAAACGCCTCGAGGGATTGCACCGCCGGCCCGCGCGCCTCGATGGGCACGGCCCCGCAGTCTTCGACTCGGATCACAGCGTGAGGGTTGCCCATGGATACCGCGCCGAGCTCCACCGGCCGCGCATCCACCTCGAGGGTGTAGCAGTCGGCGCGGGCCGCGGCGAGGAAGGGGATGGCGCTCGGTGAAAACTCCGGCGGACCCATGTTCATGCTGATCGGATGGCCGTTCGCGAGGCGCGCACGCACCATGCCCCGCCCCGGCTCGATGGCCATGGCGATGTCGTCTCCCCCCGCCGCGCCGCGATCACGCAGGTACGCGGCCAGGCAGCGCAGGCCGTTTCCGCACTGCCCCGACTGGCTGCCGTCCTGGTTGAAGATACGCACGCTGAAGTCGGCCTGTCTGTCCTGCGCCCGCTCGACCATCAGCAGCTGATCGCACCCGATACCCCGGCGGCGATCCGCGAGCAGGCGAATCTGCTCGGTATCGAGATGGAGGTCCCGCGACAGGTTGTCGACGAGCACGAAATCGTTGCCGATCCCGTGCATCTTGACGAAGGGCAATTTCATGGCCGCCAAGGGTACAGACAGCGCCCCCCGATGCAAAGACAATCCAGATGCCCGGATCCCGCGACACAGGTCACAGATCCCGTCATCAATCGCTTAACGCACGGGCCGCGGCAACGCATAATTTGTCCCTGACGAGCGCGTTTCCGGACATGCAACACTCGATACTCGCGGCAGTGCTGGCGCTGACCCTGGCGGGCACCCCTGCCCTCGCCGAGGTATACAAGTGGGTCGACGCGGAGGGCAATGTCCACTACGGCGATCGCCCGCCGTCGTCGGGCGAGCAGTCCCACAGCCTGGAGCTGCCCCCGGCCCCGGACAGGGACAGCGGCCACGGCGCTCGGAGCCGCCAGCAGCAGCGGCTCCTGGAAGCGTTCGAAGCAGAGCGCACCGAGCGGGAGCTGGCGGAGGCCGAGGCCGCCGAGGCAAAGCGTGAACGGGCCCACGAATGCGACCAGGCGCGGCGAACGCTGGCCAATTTCGAACGCGCCAACATCGTCTACACCACCGACGAGAGCGGCGCCCGCAGCTACATGAGCGACGGGGAGCGCCGCGAGGCGGCGGCGAACGCAAGGGCATGGATCGCCAGGCACTGTGATTGAGCCGACCCTCCGGGAGGGTTCGAGGAGGAGCCGGAGCGGACGCAAGCGCCCCGGATGGATACCCCGGGGTTGCGACGCGGGCCCGGATTCCGCGGCCCGAGGGCGGAGAATTCCTTGTGGGCTCAGGGCTGTATCACCTATATTTTATTTTCTTCATCAAGTGGGATCGCGGTGAGTAAGGGAAGCTTGACAGCCGACTGGGCCGTCGCCCTGGTCATCTGCCTGGTATTCGCAGCCGCCGCCCTGCTGCGACTGGATGCCCTGGACGGCCTCGAGCAGGTAGCCTACGACCTTGGCGTGCGCACGTCCGAGCGCACACCGAGCGATCGAATCGCGGTCATCGCCATCGACGACCAGAGCATCGACAACCTGGGTCGCTGGCCGTGGCCACGCAACATCCACGCCGAGATGCTCGAAACTCTCGCGAGCGGCGGCGCCAAGGTCGTTGGCAACACCATCTTCTATTCCGAGCCTCAGGACGACCCCGGGCTGCGCTACATCGAAAAGCTGCGCGCCACCTATCGGGCTTCCGGGGCGCGCATTCCGGCCCTGCGGCGCCAGCTCGACGAAGCCAGCAAGGCGCTCGACACGGACACCATCCTCGCCGCGAGCGTCGCGCAGGCCGACAACGTGGTGCTCGCCATGACCTTCGATCTGGGTGAGCCCCAGGGTAACCCGGATGCGCCCCTGCCGGCGTACGTGGTGAGGAACGCCGTCGACGACGTCACCTGGACGCCGGGAGACGAAGACCCGGTGCAGCCGTGGCCGGCCAGGGAGGCGCGCACGCCGCCCATCGCCAAGATCGGGGAGCCGGCCCTCGCCATCGGCCATCTGAACCAGATTCTCGATTTGGACGGGGGCAACCGAAGGGAAGCCCTGGTGCTGCGCTACTACGACCAGTACTTCCCCTCCGTCGCCCTGCAGGTCGCCGCCCGGAGCCTCAATCTGGGGCCGGCGGATATCCAGGTGCGCCTCGGTGAAGGCGTACGCCTCGGCAACCTCGATATCGGCACCGACCCCGTCCTGCAGATGAACACTTTCTTCTATGCGGACGGGGGCGGCGGCCCGGCGTTCCCTGTGGACTCTTTTTATGACGTCTACAGCGGACGTATTCCAGCCGAGAAGTATCGCGACAAGATCGTGCTCATCGGCGCCTCCGCGGCGGGCGTGGGCAAGCTCACCAGAACGCCGGTCTCCGCCGCCATGGCGCCGGTGGAGACCCTCGCCCACACCGTATCGAGCATCCTGAACGAGGACTTCTTCGTCGTTCCCGACTGGAGCGCTTACGCGCAGATCGGCGCCTGGCTGCTGATAACCCTCTATCTGGTCCTGCTCTTCCCCCGCATCCGGGCAGGCGCCGCGGCCGCCGTCACGGCCGTCCTGCTCGTCGGCCTGCTGGCCGCCCACTTCGCGCTGATGATCACCCAGTCCATGTGGGTGTCGCTGATGATGCCGGTGGCGCTGCTCGTGGTGGGGCACGCGTTGCTCACGACCAAACGCTTCCTGGTCACGGAACGGGGCAAGATCGCATCCGACGCGGACTCGGCGGAGAGCAACCGGATGCTCGGGCTCGCATTTCAGGGCCAGGGTCAGCTGGACATGGCCTTCGAGAAATTCCGCAAGTGTCCCCTGGACGATTCGATCATGGACCTGCTCTATAACCTGGCTCTCGACTACGAGCGCAAACGCCAGTTCAACAAGGCGGGCGCCGTGTACCGTTACATGGCCGACCACGACCCGAAGTTCCGCGATATCTCCAAGCGCATCTCCCGCAGCCAGGCCATGGAGGACACCGTGCTGCTCGGGTCGGCGGGCAGCGGCTCGGCGACGGGCACCCTGCTGCTGGACGGCGAGGGTGTGCAGAAACCGATGCTCGGCCGATACCAGGTGGAGAAGGAGCTCGGCAAGGGGGCCATGGGCGTCGTGTATCTCGGCAGGGACCCCAAGATCAACCGGGTCGTGGCCATCAAGACCATGGCGCTCGCGCAGAACTTCGAGGACGACGAGATCGACGAGGTCAAGGAGCGCTTCTTCCGGGAGGCGGAAACCGCCGGACGTCTGAACCATCCCAATATCGTCACCATATTCGACGCCGGCGAGGAGCACGACCTCGCCTTCATCGCGATGGAATTCCTGAAGGGACAAGACCTTACGAAGTACACCAAGGCCGACCGACTCCTGCCTGTGGATAAAGTGCTGAAAATCGTCGTCCAGGCCGCGGAGGCACTGGACTACGCCCACGGGGAGAACGTCGTGCACAGGGACATCAAACCCGCTAATATCATGTACGAAGCCGACTCGGAGAGCGTGAAGCTGACTGATTTTGGAATCGCCCGAATCACGGATTCGAGCAGGACCAAAACCGGGATGGTGCTCGGGACGCCGTCCTATATGTCCCCCGAGCAACTGGCCGGCCGCAAGGTCGACGGACGCTCAGATCTCTTTTCCCTGGGCGTGATGCTCTATCAGCTCTGTACGGGCCAGCTGCCTTTCAAGGCGGATTCCATGGCGAGCTTGATGTACAAGATTGCCAACGACCCCCATTCGAGCGCCTTGGACCTGCGTCCCGATCTCCCGCCCTGTTTGACGTCTATAATCGATAAGGCGCTGGCAAAGGCCGCGAATGAGCGGTATTCCCGGGGCGCCGAAATGGCACGTAATTTACGGGCGTGTGCCAAGGTGGCCACCGCTTGAGCGCGCGAGCCGATGAGTCTTGAGGGTAAATTGGAATTCATCGGCGTCACCGATGTGGGCCGTAAACGGGCCCACAACGAGGACAGCATAGGCAGCGATACGGGCCTCGGCATCGCCGTCCTGGCCGACGGGATGGGCGGATACAGGGCTGGCGAGGTAGCCAGCGCCATGGCGGTCAACATGATCCTCGACGATCTTCGCGAGGGCATGAAGCAAGGAACCAGTGGAGACATCGATGACGATACCGGCTTCTGCCGGGAGACTTTGCTGATAAAGACCGCCATCGAGAAGGCGAATGCGACGATCTACCAGACGGCCCAGCGCCAGCCCCAATGCCACGGCATGGGGACAACGGTGGTGGCGCTCGCCTTTTATGACGACAGAATGTCCATCGCGCACGTGGGCGATTCGAGAATGTATCGCATGCGGGCCGGAGAGCTGCAGCAGGTGACTTCGGATCACTCGCTGCTACAGGAACTCATAGACAGAGGATTTTATACGCCGGAAGAAGCGAAGAAGTCGCTCAACAAGAATCTCGTCACCCGCGCGATGGGGATCGAGATGGCGGTGATTCCGGATCTGGCGGAAGACGTTGTACAACCCGGTGACGTATACCTCATGTGCTCGGACGGACTCACGGATCTCGTCGAAGACGACGTCATCCACGAGACCCTCCTGGAGTACGGTGAAAACCTCGAGGATGCCGCGCGGAGCCTGGTCGACAAGGCCAACGCCGCCGGAGGGGTGGACAACATTTCCGTTATACTTGTACGCAGTCTGAAGCCGTTCGGGGCGAAGAAGAACTGGTACAACAAGATGATGGATTGGTTTTAGTCGTTGATGAATAGAGTAGGCTGGATGTGATATGCCTGGCGCCCTAGTACTCACTCTCAATCAGTCGGTTCTCGGCGAGTTTCCGCTCGACAAGGAACGCCTGCTGATTGGTCGCAAGCCCGAGAATGACATCCAGGTGGACAACCTGGCCGTCAGCGGTCAACACGCGGCCATAATCACGATCCTCAACGACTCGTTTCTCGAGGATCTGGACAGCACGAACGGAACATTCGTCAATGGCAAGCTGGTCAAGAAGCACGCGCTGAAGCACGGCGATGTCGTCACCATCGGCAAGCATGAGCTCAAGTACGTCAACGACGAGGCGACCACCGACGATCAGGACTTCGAGAAGACCATGATCATCCGGCCGGGCATGGCGAGCCATGCCGCCGCCGCCGCCAAGGCGGAGGAGACCGCGCCGCCGCCGCCGGCCGGCGCCACGAGCCAGATCGCCGACGGCGAGATGCCGCTTGGGAAGATTCAGGTCCTGAGCGGACCCGGCGCGGGCAAGGAGCTCGAGCTGAAGAAGGCCCTCATCACGCTGGGACGCCCCGGCGTCCAGGTGGCGGTCATCACCCGCCGCCCCCAGGGCTATTTCATCACCCACGTGGAAGGCAAACACCCCGTGGTCAACGGCGACACCATCGGCGCCCAGGCCCACGCCTTGAAGGACCACGACGTGGTGGAACTGGCCGGCGTGAAGATGGAGTTCTTCGTCTCCGTTTAGAGGTAAAACAACCGTCTCCGACCCCTATTTTACTTTTCCACGTGCGTGTAGACGCCGTCCCAGTCCGGGGGGGGTGGGTTGGTGCGGTATCCGTTGATGCGCTCGATATAGAGCTTGTAGAGGGCGCGCTTCGGCGCGCGCTTGGCAAGATTGACGAACTGCAGCTCGGCCAGCTCCCAGTTACCCGCGCGGTAGAGCTTGATGGCCTCCCGGTAGAATTCGAGCTCCTTGCGTAGATTCTCGTCGACCGCGTCCCGGGGGCCCAGGGGCTCGTAGATGCCCACCGGCTTGTCCCGGCCCTTCACCCGCACCCGATCGAGCTCCCGGTAGGCGAGCTCCGGCACCGCGTCCCGGGTCGAGCGGCTGACGATCAGCGATACGCCGTAGGTCTTCGTCAGGCCCTCCAGGCGGGAGGCCAGGTTGACCTCGTCGCCCATCACCGTGTAGGCGCGGCGAAAGCGGGATCCCATGTTGCCCACGTTCATGTCACCGGTGTTGATGCCGACGCCGATGTGCAGTTCGGGCCAGCCGCGCTCGCGGAACTCCTTCGATAGCCCGCGTACCTGGGAAACCATCCGGATGGCCGCGTACAGCGCGTGGCGGGGGTGGTCGTCATCGTGAATCGGCGCCCCCCAGAACGCCATGATGGCGTCCCCGATGTACTTGTCGACGGTGCCGCGATGGTCGCGGATGACCTTGGTCATTGCGGTCAGGTACTCGTTCATGAGCTCCGAGAGCGCCGTGGCGCTGAGGCCCTCCGAGATCCTGGTGAAGTCCCGCACATCGGAGAACAACACCGTCAGCTCGCGATTCTGGCTCTCCAGCGTGTAGGACTCCGGATTGCGGCTCATCTCCTCCACGAGCTCGGGAGGGATGTACTCGCCGAAGATTCCGGCGAGCTTGCGCTTGCCGCGCGCCTCGAAGAAGTACGCGTACCACATGTTGAAGAGGAACAGGGTGAGAATCATCAGCACGCTGGCCGCCAGGGGGAAGACGAAGTTGCTGTAATGCCACACGGCCATGTTCATCACGATGACTGCGCCCATCAGCGTGATCGTCATGGCGCCGGCGAGAACGGGGCTCAACACAGGCAGCAGCAGCGCCATCAGCAGGCCCCCCGCGAGCACCAGCAGGAACTCGGCGGCCAGCGTGTAACCTGGATTCTCCTTGATGGTCCCGTCGAGGACCCCTGCGATCATGTTCGCGTGGACCTCGACGCCGGGATAGTCGGCGTCGACGGGAGTAGCGCGAAGATCCAGCGTCCCCGTCGCCGTCGCGCCGATGAGTACGATCCTGCCCTCGAGGATTGCCTTGGGGGCGGCGCCGCTCAAGACGTCCGTGGCCGACACGTAGGGGAAGCTTCCCTGGTGACCGCGAAAGGGAACCAGCGCCGTCACCCGGGAATCCACAGGGATGACCGCGTCGCCGACCTCCAGCCACTCGAGCTCCGAGTAGCTGCGCCCGGCCCGGGACTCGTCGGGGTAGCCCGGGATGACGCGGTCCACGCCGAGCACGTTGCGTGCTACCGCCAGGGACAGCGACTCGTAGTAGTCACCGTCGAACTCGTAGAGCATTGGCACACGTCGCACCAGCCCGTCGATGTCCGGCAGCGACATCAGATGTCCGGTAGAAGATGCACGGGACTGCAGCTCGGGAAGATTCGCCGCATAACCGGACGCGCTCACGAAGGGGATGCTGCGTCCGGCGAAACTGCCGCGGGGAAACAACGGCGGCGGCAACTCGCCCGCGCTCGATGCGCCACCCGTGGCGCCCTTCCCCGTGAAGAAGTTGCCGAGAACCACGTTGCGTCCCTCGATACTCTCCACGAGCGCGCCGTCGTGATCGTAGCGCGGCCGCAGCTGCCCGTAACGCCGGGCGAGCGCCGGGTTCCCCGTCTGCGCACCGGCCTGGAGCTCTTCGAGGAGATCGAGCGCGCTGACCTCCTCCGCCTCCGCGAGCACGAAGTCGAAGGCAACGAGATCGACCCCGTAGTCATCGAACAGCTGGTCCACCAGGCGCGCCATCTTCTTCCTGGACCAAGGCCAGCGTCCCTCCGCGGCGAGACTCTTCTCGTCAATCTCAACGATGACGATGCGGTCGTCCTGCCCCTCGGGCATCGTCAACCGCAGGCGCACGTCGTAGGCGATGCGATCGAAGCGATCGATGAGCTCCCACCTGTGCCAGCTCGGGACGTGGACGAGGAAGAAGGAAAGGATGAGCAGGCTCAGAAGGACTCTGAGCCAATAGCGTTTGAGGTATTCCCGAAACACCTGTAAGACTATAGCACCCGCGATTTCAGCTGGCGCAGACAGGAAAGATAGCGCTCCTCGTCCGGCATCCGGCCCCGTTCCCGAGCCTCCCGCAGACTCCCGGAGAGACACTCCATCATCGCATGCTCGAGCGCGTGAGCGTCGTCGAAACCACGTCGAAGGCCGTCGTAGAGGGCACGAATGCCGGCGGGCCGATCGCTCGTGATCTGCTCGATGATCGTGATGTGCATGCCCATGTGGAGGAACGGGTTCGTCTCGCCGCCCGCCGCGCCGTCCCCCGTGGGGTAGTCGCGCACGAGGGATTCCGGATCGGCGAGCATCGCCTGGTACTCCGGGTGGGCGCCTATCACCGTGACGATCGCCTGTTCCAGAGGCTCGAGCGACGCGCCCTCGCCGGCCTTTCGCCACGCGTCGGCGAAGACCCGGCGATACTGGTCGCGCTCGTCGCCCAATATCATGGGTGTATCATTGCTTCGCGGCCGGCTTGCCCCGGAACTCGCACAGATCCCGGATGACACAATCGCCACACCGGGGACTGCGGGCAGTACAGGTGTAGCGTCCGTGCAGGATCAGCCAGTGATGGGCATCCTGCTTGAACTCCGCCTCGACGACTCGCTCGAGCCGGTCCTCGACTCCACGCACGTTCTTGCCCGGTGCGACGCCTGTGCGGTTGGAGACCCGGAAGATGTGCGTATCGACGGCGATAGTCGGCTCGCCGAACGCGGTATTGAGGATCACGTTGGCGGTCTTGCGCCCGACACCGGGCAACGCCTCGAGGGACTTCCGATCGGCGGGCACCTCTCCGTCGTGTTCGTCGATGAGCATCTGGCAGGTCTTGATGATGTTGCGGGCCTTCGTGTTGAAGAGCCCGATACTCTTGATGTACGGCTTGAGTCCCCGCTCTCCGAGATCGCGAATCGTCCGGGGTGTGTTCGCGACCTCGTACAGCTTCCCGGTCGCCTTGTTGACGCTCACGTCGGTGGCCTGAGCCGATAAGATGACTGCGACCAGCAGCTCGAAGGGTGATGCGTACTCGAGCTCGGTGGTCGGCGCCGGCATCGCGGCGCGCAAGCGTTCGAAGATGGCTCTCCGCTTTTGCTTATTCACGGATGACGCGGCGGCGCTGACGGGCCCGCTCGACCGCCGCCTCGATGACCGCGCGCTTCGTGGCCCGATCGGCGTCGCGGCCGGGCATCACGGCCCGCCGGCGCCGGCGGCGCTCAGACCGCTCCCGTCGAGCGCGCTCGAGCCGCCGCTCCCGCGCCTCGAAGCGCCGGCGTGCGAGCGGAGCGCGATCCCGCATCCAGCGGCCGAGAAAGTCCTCTTCCGCGCCGGGCAACGGCATCGGGACGAGGCTGATGCAGTCCACCGGGCAAGGCTCCAGGCACAACTCACAGCCCGTGCACTCGCTCCCGATCACGGTGTGCATGCGCCGTCCGGCGCCGAGGATGGCGTCGACCGGGCAGGCGTGAATGCACAGCGTACAGCCGATGCATTCCGCCTCGTCGATGCGCGCGACGACCCAGGGTGTCTCCGCGCCGCAGGCGGGATCCAGGGATCTCGGCGCGCGGCCCAGCGTCCGCGCCAGGGCTTCGATGGTGGCCTCGCCCCCGGGGGGGCAGCGATTGAGATCCGTGTCCCCCGCGCTCAACGCCTCGGCGTAGGCGCGACAGCTCGGATACCCGCAGCGCGTGCACTGGGTCTGCGGCAGGAGCGCGTCGACCCGGTCGGCCGCGTCCCCCCCGCCCGACCGGCTCATTTGACCCGCATCCCCGGCTTCGCACCCTCGTCGACTCCGAGCAACCAGATGTCTCCGCCGCCGGGACCCGCGGCCAGGACCATTCCCTCGGAGGTGCCGAAGCGCATCTTACGATGCTTCAAATTCGCCACGACGACGGTGAGCCTGCCTACCAGCGCTTCCGGCTCGTAGGCGGCCTTGATGCCGGCGAAGACCGTGCGCGACTCCGAGCCGATATCCACCGTGAGCCTGAGCAGCTTGTCGGCGCCCTGGACGGGTTCAGCCGCCGTGATACGCGCGACGCGCAGGTCAACACTCGTGAACTGATCGATATCGATCTCGTCGGCAATCGGGTCCACGTCTCCCCCACCGTCCTCGCCGGGCCCGTCGCCCTCGAGGGATTCCTTCGAGTCCTCGACCATGGCCTCCACATGCTCACTCTGCACCCGGGACATGAGCCGCTGAAATCCGCCGATCTCGTGGTCGAGCAGCGGCCGGCCCACATCGTTCCAGGTCCGGATCTCCGAAGCGAGGAAGCCTTCGGCGTTCTCCGCCATGCGCGGCACGACGGGTTTGAGATAGACCATCAGCACGCGAAACAGATTCAGCCCCATGCTGCAGACCGACTGCACCCGATCCTCGTTGCCCTCCTGCTTCACGAGCACCCACGGCTTGTGCTCGTCAATGTACTGGTTGGCAGCGTCCGCCAGCGCCATGATCTCCCGCATCGCCTTGGAGAACTCCCGGCCCTCGTAGAGCCGCGCGATCTCCTCGCCGGCCGCGACGAAGCGCTCGTAGAGCTCAGGGTCCGAGAGAGACCCGGACATGCGGCCGGCGAAGCCCTTCGCGATGAATCCAGCGCAGCGCGACGCAATGTTGACGACCTTGCCGACGAGGTCGGAATTCACGCGTTGGACGAAGTCATCGAGATTGAGATCGAGATCGTCGATGCCAGCTCCGAGCTTCCCCGCGTAGTAATAGCGCAGGTATTCCGGGTTGAGGTGATCCAGATAGGTGCGCGCATTGATGAAGGTGCCGCGGGCCTTGGACATCTTGCGTCCGTTGACGGTGAGGAAACCGTGGCAGTAGACCGCGGTCGGCGTTCGGAATCCCGCGCCGTGCAGATTCGCCGGCCAGAAGAGCGTATGAAAGTACGCAATGTCCTTGCCGATGAAATGATAGAGCTCGGCGCTGCTGTCCGCGCCCCAGTAGGCATCGAAATCCAGATCGTCGCGGCGCTCGCAGAGATTCTTGAAGCTCGCCATGTAGCCGATGGGCGCGTCCAGCCAGACGTAGAAGTACT
>CBDTYP010000038.1:0-15306 GCA_965364645.1 uncultured Gammaproteobacteria bacterium
GGGATCGGGCATCTCGTGCGCGCGGGCGCTCTTGCGCGGGGGCTCGAGGCGGCGGGGATGCGCGTGGTGCTGGTCTCCGGGGGCATGCCGGCGGGGGTGCGTCGAACGGAAGTGAGCCGCTTCGAGCAGTTGCCGCCCGTCCGGGCCGCCGACGAGTCCTTCAAGGTACTGGTGGACCAGGCGGGCGACGCGATCGACGGAGAGTTCGAAGCCCGCCGGCGGGAGCGGTTGCTGGAGATCTTCGAAAGCGAGCGTCCCGACGTGGTCGTCACCGAGCTCTATCCTTTCGGCCGCCGCCGGATGCGCTTCGAGCTCGAAGCGTTGTTGCAGCGTGCATCTGCGCTCCGCGCGCAACACGGGCTGCCCCTCATTGTCTCCTCGGTGCGCGATATCCTGGTGCCTTCCGCCAACCCGGAGCGCGTCGACGAGATAGTGGCGACCGTCAAGCGCGATTACGATCTGGTGCTGGTCCACGGCGACGAGGCGCTGATTCCCTTTCGTCAAAGCTTCGATCGGGCAGCCGAGATCGCCGGCGTGACGCGGAGCACAGGCTACGTGCTCGACCCGGTGCCTTCGAAGCAGGGCCCCGGCGGGGCCGGGTACGGCGAGGTCATCGTGTCCGCCGGCGGCGGCGCCGTCGGCGAGGCCCTGATACGTGCCGCCGTCGGGGCGCGGGAGCTGTGCAGCCTCCGGGACAGGAGCTGGCGGGTGCTCGTCGGGCACGGCTGCCCGGAGGACGCGTTCCGCGCACTCGGGACGGCGGCGCCCCGAGGCGTCGTCGTGGAGCGCGCCCGGGACGACTTCACGCAGCTCCTCGCCAACTGCGCGCTGTCCATCTCCCAGGGCGGCTACAATACCGTGTCCGAGATTCTCGCCACCGGCACCCGCGCCGTGTGCCTGCCTTTCGCCGGCGGCCGGGAGACCGAGCAGACCCTGCGCTGCCAGATGCTGGCGGAGCGCGGCCTGGTGCAATCGGTCGAAGCGAACGAGGTCTCGGCGGAGCAGGTGGCATTGGCCGTGGACAGAGCCCTGACTGCGGCGCCCGCGCGGGGCCACGCGGTCGACACGAACGGGGCCGAACGCAGCGCGGCGCTGCTCGTCGACGCGATCGGCGCGGTGGGGACGCCAGCCCCGTGACACCGATTTCTCACGGACCTCGGATTTCCATTACACTCCGCAGATGAAGTTCTTCGACGCTCCGGTCCGCTCGTTCAACATGGAGATCACCAATCGGTGCACGCTCGCGTGCCCGCGGTGCGCGCGGACCGACAACGACTGGGTGAAATCCAACCTGTCCGATCTCTCCGTCGAAGTGCTCGAGCGTACGTTCCCGCTCTCGAAACGCGATAGCTTCGAGGGAGTACGGGTGAATCTATGCGGTACCTACGGTGACTGCATCTATCATAGAAACTTCCACGACGTACTCGCGTATCTGAAGAAGGTAGGCATCGGCGTGTCCGTTGAAACTAATGGCAGTCACCGCAAGATGGACTGGTGGCGCAAGACCTGCGACATCCTCACCGACGACGACATGATTACGTTCTCCGTAGATGGGCTCGAGAGCACCAACCACATCTACAGGGTCAATGCGCGTTGGCAGGATATCGAGAAGGCCATGCGCTACTGCGCACGGCGAGTCACAGTGGACTGGAAATTCATCGTGTTTCGTCACAACGAACACCAGCTCGAGGAGGCGCGGTCGCTCGCGGCGGACATCGGCGTGCGG
Source organism: uncultured Gammaproteobacteria bacterium (assembly GCA_965364645.1). GTDB lineage: Bacteria > Pseudomonadota > Gammaproteobacteria > HK1 > HK1 > JAABYT01. The sequence goes on from CBDTYP010000038.1 coordinate 1,727, forward strand.
CGGCTGCTGTTCAAGAAGAGTGGTCGTTTCGGCGAGACCGATCCCATGACGCCTCTCAACGAGGAGTTCGTCGGCGTAGTGACGCGCAATCGGCGGGAGATCGAGAAGTTGCTGCAGAAAGGTGTCGGCGACGAGGAGTTCGATCGAAAGGTCGCGATCGCGCCCAAGTGCCGATTCGGGAAAGATCTGTCGGTCACGGCGCACGGGTATGTGTATCCCTGCTCACCGGCCGAGCCCGCCGAGCCCTCGGGCTGGTTCTACGATAATCTGGAGCACTTCGATCTGCGCAAGCATTCCATCGAGGAGATCTTCGCATCGAGCAAATGGCGGGAGCTCGAGTCGCTGTGGGAACGGGCGTCGACCGCGCCGAAGGCTTGCCGAGAGTACTGCGGCGTGCACCGGGACTATCTGAAGGAGTACGACGAGACGTCCCGGCCCGACCGGCCGAACAAGCCCCACGACGCCATCCCCGTCACGATTGCCAGCTGAATCAGGCTGGCTGAATCAGCTGGCGTCGAACCAGAACGTGTCCGGGTGGTAGATCCCGAAGTGCGCGCCGGGATCCCAGTTGTAGATGCCCTTCTTGGGAACGTTCCGTAGCTTCTTGTTGATGACGACGGGCTGCGGGACGCCGGCGACGATTCCGATCGTGAACGCCTCGTCCGCGCGGATATCCAGCATCATCTCCCAGACTTTCGCGCGTCCTTCGGCGTTAGGAGATGCGAGCCACTGGGCGTTCAGCTCCATCAGCTTCTTTGCGGCAGGCAGGTCCGGCGCCTCGCCGACCTTGCCGTTGGTCTCGTAGAACTGTCCCCACTTCGGCCACTGATACATATCCTGGCGCGTGGGCGCGAGCTCGCTCGGGCTCATGCCGGCAGTGGGCAGGCCGTTCTCCAAGCCGCCCCACACGGACATCAGGGTCTCTCCCGAATAGATCCGGTTGCGGAAGACTTCCCGTTGCAAGGGCTTGCTGAACAACTTGATTCCGGCCTTGCGCCAGGTGCTGGCGATGAGCTCCAGAGCATCGACCTGCTCGGTGCTCTCTCCGGCGGTCTCGACGATTATCTCCAGGGGACGCCCATCGGGCAGGAGTCGCAGGCCGTTGTTGTCGCGCTGGGTGAGCCCAATCTCGTCGAGAAGGGCGTTGGCCTTCTTCAGATCGAACTGGGCCCAGGCGGTCGTGTACTCGGGTTTGTAGAGGGGGCAGTCGGGAAACACCGTATCGTTTCCCTCACGGGCGAAACCGTAGTAGATGACCTGGTTGATCTCGTGTCGATCTATCGCGAGCGACAGGGCGCGGCGGAAGCGCACGTCCCGGACGAGTCCGCGCCAAACGGGGTCCCGGACGTTCAGGTTCGGATACAGCGCGATATGTGACCCGAGGGTGGTATCCCACAACAGCACCTTCCGCTTGGTGCGCTTCTCGTTCTTCTTGAGGAAGGTGTAGTCGCTGAAGTTGATATGCCGGGCCTGGAGATCGCTCTCACCCGCGCCGGTCTTTGCCGGGATGAGCTTGCCGTCCGCCACGTTGAGCACGACGCGGTCGATGTAAGGGAGTTGCAGTCCATTCTCGTCGACCCTGTGAAAGAACGGATTTCGCTTGAACACGAAGCGCTGCGAAGGTGGCGGCGTCGTGTTGACCCAGGGCTGCAGGGTCGGGAGGTCGGGGTTGACGTTCTTGTACGGGCGGAAGCGCGCGATGTGTACGGAGGCCCAGTTGCGCCGGCCCTCATCCTCCGCCATTGCCGCCAGCGCTTTCGCGTCCGTGTAGCTCGCGTGGAACTGCTTCAGATAATGACCGGGCGCGAAGATTGTCTCCGGTCGGGCCCCGGCCAACGCGGGCAGGAAGAAGGGATTGGGTTTCTGCCACGTATAGCGGACGGTGGTCTCGTCGAGAACCTCGAACACGGGCGGTTGGCCGTCGACGAGCATGACCGCGGGCGGGCCGAAGCTCGCGAGATCCTCGCTGGTGGCGATGTCTTCCCAGTAGTAGCGAAACGCCTCCGCGGTGAAGGGATGTCCGTCGGACCAGCGGTGCCCCTTGCGAAGATGAAACGTGAAGCGCCGATCCTCTTCCACCTCGAAGCTCTCGAGCACGTCGGGTACCAGCTCGTAGTCCAGGTTGTAGCCCACGAGCCGCGTGTAGCCGTACACGACCATCATCCGGACATCCTTGCCCCTGCCCATCAGCAGCACGAGCTCGCCGCCGTACTTGCCGGGACTATGGTAGGGGCGGTCGAAGGTCATGGTCTTCGGCGGCGACGGAAGCCGCTGCTCGAGAGGCGGCAGCTGACCCTTCGAGACCAGCTCCGCGAGCATGGGAGATTCCGCACCGAAGACGGGTGCCGAGGCCAGGACGGCGGCTACGGCGGCAGCGAACGCCAGCGCGTGCCGAATCTTAGTCACGCGAGGGCGAATCTCCGCGGCTCGAACTCATCTTCCAGCCACAGTTCGGTGAGATCGTGAATCCGATCGAGCCCGTCGAGCAGCCCCGGGATCACCGCATCCGATGGCCGCTGCTGGGTCGGCATTGCATGCAGGGCTTCGGCCATGCGCGCCGGATCCCTGCCGTGCTCGTCGCTCAGCATGCGCACCAGGCCCAGGCGCTCGGCCCGGGCGGCACGGATGTGCTGCTCGGCCCGTGGACGTCTGCGGGGGACCAGCACGGCGGGCTTGTCGAATGTGAGGATCTCGCAGAACGTGTTGTAACCGCCCATGGCCACCACCCCGGTCGCGCCGGCCATGAGTCTCTCCAGATGGTTGTCGAAGGTGATCGCGCGCACGTTGTGCAATCGATCGATGCGTTTGAGGAAGCGCTCGCGGCGCCCGGGTCGCATGAAGGGGCCGAAGACCACCAGCGCATCGTGGGGAAGGGCAGGGTCCGTCTCGTATGCAGACAGCAACCAGTCCACGAGGTCTTCGCCGTCCCGTCCGCCTCCCGGTGTTACCAGGACGTAGTCTCGCTCCGGCCGGGGTCCGGGGAGCGGGCCGGAAACCCCCTTACCGTTCGCGCTCGAAAGGTACCCGGTATAAGTCATCTTCGCCCGGACACGTGCGGGGATGTCGATGCCGGAGAGCGGGTCGTAGATTTCGGAAAGCCCGTACACGAGGATGTTGTCATAGAGGTCGTTCAGCGCGGGGAGGGGATTCTTGCGTTCCCACTCGCTGGCCAGGAACTCCGGATCGTCCATGACGTCTCGAAGTCCGAGTACCAGTCGCGTACCGGCGGCCTTCATGGCGCGCAGGGTGTCGTGGATCTCGCCGCGCAACCCCAGCGGCTCCTTGTCGACGATCATGAGATCCGGGGCGAACACCTCGGCCGTGTGGCGGATGATGGCGGCGCGCAGCTCCAGAACCTCTGCGATGTCCATGTGGAGGCTGAGGGACGAGTACTCCCCGTTACGCAGTTTGATGACCCCGGGAATGCGCACGAAGTCGACCCGGGTTCGGAAGTCGAAGCTGCCGATGATCGGCGAGCCGGACAGTATGAGGACCGACGCGGCCTTGCGGCGCGCGACGAGGGAGTGCGCGATCTTTCGGCACCGCCGTAGGTGGCCTAATCCGAAGCTGTCGTGGCTGTAGATTAGGACCCGCTTGTTCTTGGATTTTGTTGGCACGTGGTCCAGACCTGTAGGGGTCGGAGAGGGCAGACTACCGCTCCGGGGCGCGTGACCGCAAGCATCGTCTCGGCCGAGCGGACCCAGCCCGGCCCCGGCTGCGGCCCGTGGCGAGGGTCCGATCGGGCGGACCCTGTGAGGCCCTCACCAGGCGTCGGTCCCCTCGGGACGTTCGGAGCGTCGCCGGGAGTACTCGAGCTGGAATTTGCGCCGCAGCAGCCCGCCGGGATCGTCCGGCACCCTGCGCAACCACTGGGCCATGGCCTGTTGCTCCTCGGCGCTGAGCGGCGGTTCCACCAGGGGTTGATTCGACTCCCCGGCCGCCGTCGACTCCGGCTCCTCCCGGCCGGCTTCGTCGTCGCCGCCGCTGGCGCTCTCGGTCTGCTGCGAGGCGTCGCTCGGATCCCGTTCCTGGGAAGTACCTTCCTCCTGCTGGTTGCCGCCGCCCTGGCCCTGGCCGCCGGGCTCCCCCTCCTGCTGCCGTGACTGCTGGCGCATCTGTTCCTTGAGTCGTGCCACGAGGGTACGGTTGTGGCGGGCATCCTCGTGGCCCGGGTCCGCCTCCAGCACGGAATCGTAGGCACCGAGCGCCTCGTCCAGTCGCCCGGCCCTCGCCAGTGCATTGCCGCGGTTGTAGTGGGCGGTGAGCGCGTCGCTCTGCTCGAAGGTATCGGCGGCGTCCTCGTACTCGCCGCCTCGATAGAGCGCGCCTCCCTTCCACAGCGGATCCCGGGTCACGCCGGCGGCGTGTTCTGCATCGCCACGTTGCAACGCCCGGTGGGCCTGCTGGTCCGGGCGCGCCCACAGATCATCCCAGGTAACGGCCAGCGCTGGCGGCGGCACGACGCCGATGGCGAGCGGAACGAGCAGCAGCCAGCCGCGCCGGAAGGCGAGCGCCGCCAGCGGCACCAGCAGCAGAGCCAGCCACGGACCGCGGTCCCGCCACGCCTCGGAGGTGCGCTCTACCGCCCGCAAGTCCAGATCCCAGGGCTTCGGGACGTCCTCGGCGAGCAGATGGTCGATGTCGCTGTCGTCGCTGGAGAGCGCGGCGAAGCGTCCGCCGCCGGCGGACGCGATGGCCCGAAGTCCATCGAAGTCCGTCATCGCCACGACGATCCCGCCTTCGAGCTCCTTGAAGAATCCGCCGCCCTGCACCGGGATGGGCGCACCCTCCGGCGTGCCGGCCGCGAGCACGGAGACGCGGAATCCCGCCGCCTGCAGCTCCGCGGCCTGGGCCTTCGCCTTCCCGCCCTTCACGCCGTCGCTGATCAGGATGACCTCCCCGCGGGTCGCGCCGCCCCGCTCGAGCATGCGTGCGGCGGCCTTCAAACCGAGGTCGGCGCGGCTTCCCTGGACGGGCATGATGTCCGTGTCCACCGCCGGCAACAGGCTGATGAGGGTATTGGCGTCCTCCGTCAACGGCGTGATGATGAATCCGTCGCCGGCGAACACCGCCAGCCCGACAGGACGGTCGCGGCTGCGACGCAGGATGTCCACCACCTTGAAGCGCGCCCGCGCCAGGCGGGATGGTTGGTAGTCGGTGGCGTCCATGGAGCGGGACAGATCGAGGACTACGGCCCGCGCGTTGAGGGTGCGGTACACCGGTTGCTCGAGGCGCTCCCAGGCCGGTCCGGCGAGGGACAGTGTCGCGGTGATGAGCGCGAACGCGAGCAACCCGTAAGGCCATCTTCGCCGCGCGGCAAGCGGCGCCACCAGCAGGTGGGGCAGCAGACGAGGATCGCAGACATCGCGCCATTGCACGCCCTCGTGCAGGCGACGCCACAGAGTCCAGGCGAGCAGCGGACCGAGGGGCAGTGCGATCAGCCACAAGGGACGCAGGAAGTGGAAGTCACCCATGGATCTCACGCTCCGCCGGTGTCCAGAAGAGCAACGCACGGCGCAGCCCGCCGCCCAGCAGTCCCGCCGCCAGCACCAGGGCGAGCCCCAGGGGCCAGAAGTAGAGCTCGATCGTGGGGCGAAACTGCTCGTCATCGCTGATGACGGGCTCCAGCTCGTCGAGGGTACGGTAGATCTGCACCAGCTCGTCGGTTTGCCTGGCGCGGAAGTAGCGACCGCCCGTAGCCCGCGCGATGGCGGAAAGCGTCGGTTCGTCCAGATCCGCCGACGGATTCACGCGCACGGATCCATACAGGCGCCGCATCATGGCGACGTCCGCCCCGACGCCGATGGTGTAGATCTTGAGACCCAGCTTGGCGGCGTAGCGCGCGGCATCCATCGGGTGGACCTCGCCGGCGGTGTTGGCGCCATCGGTGAGGAGAATGAGGACGCGGTTCTCGGCGGGCCTCTCCCGCAACCGCTTGACGCCGAGCCCGATGGCATCGCCGATGGCCGTCTGCTCGCCGGCGAGGCCTATCACCGACTCCTCCAGCAGGGTGCGTACCGTGGGCCTGTCGAAGGTCAGGGGTGCCTGCAGGTAGGCCCTTGTACCGAACAGGATGAGCCCGATGCGATCGCCGTCCCGGCGCTCGATGAACTCGCCGGCGACGCGTTTAACGACATCGAGCCGCGTCACCCAATCCTTTTCGACCTGCATGTCCCGGCGCTTCATGCTGCCGGAGAGATCGACCGCGAGCATCAGGTCCCGGCCCGTGATGCGGAGCGCGACCGGATCGCCGACCCACTGAGGCCTGGCCGCCGCCAGGACGAGCAGGGCCCAGGCGATCACCGCTACGACCAGGCGCCAACGCCGCGTGTGCACGCCGCGCTCGTCGGACCACGCGGCTACCCGCAGGAAGAAAGGCACCCGCAGCGCAGCCTCGGTGCTGCCGCTGGTGGCGGGAACGAGCCACGCGACGAAGACGGGAAGCGCCAACGCCGCGAGTACCCATGGCCAGGCGAGTTGAAACAAAGTCTGGAACCCTCAGGGACCGGCGAGGGGGCGGTCGGTCAACATTTCAGGGACAGTATACCCTTTGGGAGCGGACGGTCTCGTCTACGCGAGCTTTTCCAACGGTATGGGCTCGGACACGAGATAGCCCTGGTAGAAATCGACGCCGATCTCACGAAGCTTCTCCGCCACCTGCTCGGACTCCACGTACTCCGCGATGGTGTGTTTCTCCATTACCTGACCGATGTCGTTGATGGAGCGCACGATCGCGAGGTCCAGCGGGTTCTCGGCGATGCCTTTCACGTAGACACCGTCGATCTTGAGGTAGTCGACCGGTAGCGACTTCAGGTACGCGAACGAAGAGTGCCCGCTACCGAAGTCGTCGAGGGCGAAACGGCATCCGAGCTTGCTGAGCGTCATCATGAACCGCGTCGCGTCCGTCAGGTTGGCGATGGCGGCGGACTCGTTGATGTCGAAGCAGATCTTCTCCGCGGGCACCGGGCTCGCTTCCAGCACATCGCAGACGAAGTTGAGAAACTTCGGGTCGATCAGGGACTGAGCCGTAAGGTTGATGGAGCATGTGACGACGCGTTCGAGCGCCTGCGGATTTTCAGCGAACCACGCGAGGGCATGGGTCAGGACCCATCGGTCGATCTTCGTCGAGAGGTTGTAGCGCTCGGCGGCGGGAAGGAAGGCCCCCGGGGGCACAGGATCTCCGTTCCGGTCGGGAAGCCTCAGCAGTAGTTCGATGTGCGAATCCCGTTCGGTTTCGTTCGCTACCGACACGATCGGTTGATACGCCAGCTCGAATGTGTTTTCGTGCAACGCCCGCTCGATCCTGATCACCCATTCCGCGTCTCCGTGGCGCCTGACGAGATCCGTGTTACTTCGACGGTAGACGTGGACGCGGTTGCGGCCCTTGTACTTGGCGGTGTAGCAGGCGCTGTCCGCGGCGTTCATAACGGCGGAGATGTTCTCGCTCGTATGATCTATCGGCACGATGCCGATGCTGGCGCCGACGCCGAAGTTCTTCTGCGCCCAGACGAATCGGAAGTCCGCTACCTTGCGGCGTAGCTTGTTCGCAACGCGTTTCGCCTGCTCGAGCGTGCAGCGTTCCATGAGGACGCCGAACTCATCCCCGCCGAGACGGGCGAGCGTGTCTCGTTGCCGGACGTTCGCCTGCAGCACGGTGGCGATTTGACGCAGGAGCTCGTCGCCCGCGATATGTCCGCATGTGTCGTTGATCACCTTGAACTGATCGAGATCGAGGTAGCACAGCGCGTTCTCGGTATTCTCGAGGTCGGCCGTCTCGAGTACGCGCTCGAGACGTTGCTCGAACTCGCGCCGGTTCACGAGGCCCGTGAGCGCGTCGTAGCTGGCTCTGTAGGACAGCTCGTCGGCAAGCATGTGGGCGTCGGTAATGTCCTGCATGACACCCATGAGCTTCTGCACCCTGCCTTCCGGATTCGTGAGCGGAAGGAAGCTCGCCGAGAAAACGCGCCGCTCCTTGTCGATTATCGCGCCGAATTCGGCCTGGGCGACCTCTCCGTCTCGGACACGATCCAGAAGCTCCGTTACGCGCTCCCTGTCGGCAGGGGCGACGATGTCGACGAAGAACAACCCGAATACGTGGGAATGATCATCCTCGCCGATCATCTTGCGACCCGCGAGATTCAGAGTCTCGAGGTGTCCGCCGAGATTCATCTCCAGGATACATACGGGTGAGTTCTCGACGAGCGCCCGGTATCTCTCCTCGCTGTCCCGAAGCGCCTCCTCCGTGCGCTTGCGATCGGTGATGTCGACGATCATGTCGAAGACACCGTTCACCTTGTTGTCGTCGCCGACATGGGGGGTCAGCATGCTGTCGACATACCGGCTGCCCCCGCCGAGCGTCGCGATGAGGCGCTCGAATCGAACGGATTCGCCGTTCATTGCGCGATCGAAGTTGGCCCGGATGGCGTCGTAGGGGGCCTGGCCCAGCACGTCCCTCAGGTGGTGGCCGTAGAGCTCGTTGCGATCGGCTCCGAGCCAGTTCTCGAAGGCGCGGTTGGTCAATCTGAAGCGGCCATCCTTATCGACATAGGACACCATGGCCGGCGAGGCGTCCACGAGCTGGCGCAGCATCTGATCGTGGGTACGCTGCATGCGCAGAGCGCGCTGACGCGCCCTGAGTGCCGCGAACTTCGTTGCGCCGAGCAGCGAGACGGAGCCGAGGAGGGTGGTCGTGAAGGCGCCCAGCCAGAACGCCTTGAGCATCTCGTGATCGGTGATGCTGGCGACGAGAAGAAAGATCGTCGCCATGCCGATGGCGAAGCCGCCGAAGGAATTCAGGACCAGCGGAAGCCTGAGCAGCGACCAACGACCGCCGCGGCCGGCATCGCCGGACACGCCGAGACCCATGCGTTGCAGCAGATTTCGATTGGCGCTCAGGTCCTGCAGTGCCACGTTGCTCGACGGTCCCCCTGAATCAGTCGGCGAGAAGCCTGACGATGCGAAATCCCGCGGAGTGTGCCCCGGGCACACCCCGATTACCCCATGAAGTTAATCCGTGATCGACGTCAGGGACGTCGCGGCTCCCGGCGCGTCCTTGTAGTAGCGTAGCCTCTGAGCCGAGTCTCTGGCTAGTGGATCCAGGCGATCGTGTGGAGAATTTTTCCGGTTGCGCCGGAAACTGCAGCGAGTGGACGGTTGCGCGAATTGTAAGCGCCCCTAAGTTTCTGAAAATGGTCCACTAAATCGCCATCATTCGTTTCGTGACTATGTCGGTTCGAAAGTCGCCCTTTCGTTCATATGGCCCCAGTGACGGGTGCGTTGGGATTCGCGCGCGGGACCATTGCGCTTTGTAAGCGGCCGGCCGCTATCGCGCCACGTCGGAGAGACGTCAGTTGAGGAAGGGGACCGCCATGCCTTTCTCGACGGCCTCGCGCGCGCCGACGATATCGAACCATCGCTTCACGTCCGGGTAGTCGTTCAAGTCGACTTCGTGACGCGGGAAGCGTGCCACCCAGGGATAGGTCGCGATGTCCGCGATGGAGTAGCTGTCCCCGGCGAGGTAGGAGACCTGTCCGAGACGCTTGTTCAAGACTCTGTAGAGCCGGTTGGTCTCGTCGTAGTAGCGCTTCTTGCCGTAGGGTATGTCTTCCTTCGGCTTGAAGAGGAAGTGATGAGCCTGGCCGAACATCGGGCCGACGCCGCCCATCTGGAACATCAACCACTCGAGGGTGCGGATCCGCGGGAGCCCTTCACTCGGGAATAGCTCGCTGCCGGTCTTCTCGGCAAGATAGATGAGGATCGCACCGGATTCGAACAGCCCCATCGGTTCGCCGCCGGGACCGTCCGGATCGATGATCGCCGGGATGCGGTTGTTCGGCGAGATGGCGAGGAAGTGTTCCTGATGCTGCTCACCCTTCGATATGTCGATCGGATGAACGTTGTACGCGAGCCCGAGCTCCTCGAGCATGATGGATACCTTGCGTCCGTTGGGCGTCGCCCACGTGTAGAGATCGATTGCGCTCAAGAAGCTGTCCCCGCTGGTTGATTCGTTCTAGGTGAGGGCCGGCGATGATATCGCCATCACTCGACAATTGAAATCGAGCGGCACTTCGCCAGTGCATCTGGAGAGTGGGGTAGCGCCGGATCAAGTTGCAGCGCCATGAGCAGGTGCCTGCAGGATTCCCGGGACTGCCCCCTCCGCGCGAGCGCCCGCGAGAGATTCCCGTGGTCCTTGGCGTAGCCGGGGGCGAGACCGATCGCACGGTCAAGCTGCAACACCGCGTCCCGGGCGCGTCCCTGGTTCAAGAGCGCCACGCCGAGGTTGTTGTAGGCCTGTGCGTAGCGGGGGTTCAATTGGATGGCGGCGACGAAGTGCGGCATCGCCTCCTCGAAGCGACCCGCCCTGGCCAGCAGCGTGCCGAGATTGTTGTGGGGCTCGGCGTAGTCCGACTTGATACGAATCGCCTCGGCGAACTCCAGTGCGGCCGGCTCCGGTTGACCTCGGTCGACGAGCACGCGGCCCAGGTTGTTTCGCGCCCGGTAGCTGTCCGGGTTCTTGGCGACGGCGTCGGACCACAGGCGCAGCGGGTCCTGCCAGACTGTGTTGCGCACCACCGATGCCATCGCCAGGGTCGCGACGAGGACCACGCCGAGCACGACCGCCATCGCACCGCGATGCGCCGGCGTCAGGAAGAACAGGTAGGCCACTGCCAGCGCGAAGGCGAACATCGGCAGATAGAGCCGGTGCTCGAACGCGAGCTCGATACCGACGAACGACGATTCGACGGACAGCGTTACCAGGAACCAGAGGATGCAGAATGACACGATCGGTCGCCGCTCCGCGAAGCGCAGCGCGACACCGAGCATCGCGCTCAGCAGGGCCGCGGCCGCGAGGGTCGTGATCGGATCGACGATGGATAGAGAGATGGTGAATGTGTGCTCTATGCTCAGGCGTCCGGGTAACGGAAACACCATAAGACTCAGGTAGTAGATCAGCACGCGCAGCTCCGTCAGCAGGCGTTCGCCGAGGGAGAAGTCTCGATTCGTGTACTCGGCCGCGATGACCGTGGTCGGATCGACGCCGAGGTAGAGCAGGAAAACTGCGACCGTCGCCGCCGCGGCGATCAACGGATACGCGAGATTGATCCCGGGCCACGGCCTCTCCCGGTCGCGATAGAAAAGAAACTCGGTGATGACGATTATCACCGGGAGCGTGGCGGCGATCTCCTTGCTGCCGAGGGCGAGCAGCCACGACACGAGCGCCCCCGCCCAGCAGGCCCCGCGCCGGGCCGCGTGGCGCCGCTCGCGCCCGAGAAGATAGAGGAGCAGCGACAGTAGATAGAACATTGTCGCCATGCTCGTCATTCTCTGCACGACGTAGGTCACAGCCTGCACCTGCAGGGGTTGGACGCCGGTTGTCCGCCCTCGAGGGTCCGACTCCGGCGCAGCAGCATGAGCGCGAGGAAATACACGAGCACGCCGTTCGCGACGTGGATGAAGACATTCACCAGGTGATATCCCTTCACATCGTAGCCGCCGGCGAGGTAGTTGAGCGCGAAGCTGATGTTGGCGACCGGCCGCCGGGGTGCGGGGCTTTCCGCCACGGCCGCGCGCAAGCCTTCGATCTCGAAAGAGTCGAGACGAATCGATGGGTTGTCGCGGATGTTCGGATGATCGTCGAAGACGAAGGGGACGGGGAAGCTGTTCAGGTAGACGGCGAAGCCGAGCACATAGAGAACGATGATCGCGGGAAGGTGAACTGCGTAGGCTTTGCCGGGAAGTTTCACGGAGTCCGGATCATCCCGCGACCGTTACGCAAGCGGTGTCACGCGATATCCGACCCGCGGGAAATGCACGACGACTTCCCCGATCTCCGGCTCCCTCCGGGCGATGGCGATGGTGTCGGCGCTGACGCCGGCGACCGTTCCGCTGACACTCGGATCGCCGCCGTCCACGTCGGGAACCACGGCGACCGACTGTCCGCGCTCGAGTCCCTGGGGATCGTCGGGGTCGGCGCCGATCGCCGACGCCGGCGCGGCTGTCCGGGCGATGTCCAACGCTTCCTTCGAGTCCATGTCCTCGGGCCGGCCGTGGCCGATGGCGGCCACGCGCCGCTCCCAGGCGATCAGATCCGGGAATTGCTCCAGGAACGCCGGGCCGCCCGCGTAGCGGCCGCGGAAGAACCACACGAGGTGATAGCAGAGCGCATCGGGCAGACCCGGCTCCGCGCCGAGGATGAAATCCCGGTCGCCGGAGAGTCGCTCGTCGACCCATCCGAACTGTGCGCGAATCTGCGCAAGCGTGTGGGGCAGCATGCTCTTCTGGGCCTGCCAGTCGAAGTCCGGGCCGAAGTACAGCCGGCCCCGGTCGTTGGCGAACTCCTCCGGCAGCTCGTCGGCCTGGGCGCCCATGACCACGCCGACGACCGCGCTGAAGAGCGCGCCGTCGCTCCAGCGGCTGAGTGCCCAGGGTAAGCCGCCGCCGCCGCCCGGAAACAGGGTCGGCCGCGGGCAGCGCCGCTCCAGCTCGCGGATGATGCACTGGCTGTCACAGTAGACATCGGCGCCGATCTGCATAACCGGGGTGCGGCGGTAGCCGCCGGTGAGCGGCATCAGGTCCGGCTTCGGCGGTATCCGCGGAATCTGCACCGAGCGCCAGGCCACCCCCTTCATGCCGAGCACGACGCGCACCTTCTCGGCCACGGGCGACTGGGGATAATGATGCAGAATGATGTCGGTCACGTTCTCGCTCTCTCGTGGTTCGCTCGTTGTCTAAAGGGGCTCCAGGCGCGCCAGCACGCCGTCGTCCTGATCGGTGAGCAGGTAAATATAGCCGTCGGGGCCCGTGCGCACGTCGCGGATCCTTCCAAGCACGTCCTCCAGCAGGCGCTCCTCGTGGACGATTTTCCCGTCCTGCACTTCGAGGCGCGCCAGCAGGCGAAACTTGAGCGCACCCACCAGCAGGTTCCCCCGCCACCGGGGAAATTTGTCGCCGGTGTACAGGGCCATCCCCGAAGGCGCGATAGACGGCGTCCACTGGTGGATCGGCTGCTCCATGCCTTCCTTGTGGGTGCCCTCACCAATCTTCGTGCCGATGACGTAGTTGCGCCCGTAGGTGATGATCGGCCAGCCGTAGTTGCGCCCGGAGGCGAGGATGTTTACCTCGTCGCCGCCCTGGGGGCCGTGCTCGTGGGCCCACACGCGCCCGGTCTGCGGATCCAGCGCGATCCCTTGCACGTTCCGATTCCCGTAGGTGTAGATCTCCGGCCGCGCCCCGGGGGTCGACTTGAACGGGTTGTCGGTGGGTACGCCGCCGTCGTCCTCGAGGCGGATGACGGAACCCGCGTGATCGCCCAGATCCTGGGCCCGCGGCCGATCGCCCCGATCGCCGAGGGTGACGAGGAGGCGGCCGTCGGTGTCGAACAGCAGTCGCGATCCGAAGTGCCGCCCGCCGCCGGACTTCGGCAGCGCCCGGAAGATGATCTCCACATCCTCGAGGGCATCACCCAGGAGCCGTCCCCGGGCCACCTCGGTGCCGACGCCATCGTCGTCGGCGCCGGCGAGGGAGAGATAGACGAGGCCGTTGGTTTCGAAGTCGGGATGCAGCGCGACGTCCAGCAGGCC
>CBDTYP010000039.1:0-14559 GCA_965364645.1 uncultured Gammaproteobacteria bacterium
CACCAGAGCATGGCCTGGCGATCCGGGCGCAGGCAGTACCGGCCCTCCTTATCGATTTCGACTCCCCAGATGTCGGGTCTGCCGATCGGGGGCTTGTCGAATCCGCCACGGAAAACGGCGAGCGTCGTCGTCGAGCCCCCCTCCTCTTCGATAAGCTTTGACAGCGAGTCGACGAGCCTCGAATCGGCGTTCGTGTTCGAGGGATCGGGTGCGCCGTCGTAGGGGCCGGTCAGCTTGATGGTCTGCCCGGTCGACGAAACCAACACCAGGGAAGCGCCGGCCGGGATACTGATGGATTCGCTCCCGTCGATTTTCGTGCCGATCGTGACCGCAGGGTCACCGGACGCGATGACGACCAGGTCGGCGGCCTGACCCGGTGCTGCCCACCCGCCAATCAGCGCGAGGGCGACGATTGCCTGAACCATTCGCACGCTTACTTCTCCTTCAAGACGATGACATGTCCGGTCTCGCCCTCCGTCAGACGCCGGAGATGAAACGCTACCAACGGGTCCTCCGGAAAGCGATCGGCCAGCTCACGAAATACGTCTGCGGCACGCGGGTTCTCCTCGGATAACATTTTATATGCTGCCATGTACTCGTCGACACCGCAGTGAGTTTTGTCACTCTCCAGCACCGGCTCGAATGCGGCGACACTCTCGGATTTTCCCTTCAGGACGAGCTCCCCCACGGGTCGATAGGTCCCGCCTTCGCACTGCTCGATGGTGGTGCCGCTGATGCACACGCGCGTGCCGAGCTGCTTGTTGACACTTTCGAGACGCGCGGCCGTATTGATTGCATCGCCCGTTGCGGAGTAGTCGAATCGTTTCTCGCCACCGAAGTTTCCGACCACCACGTCTCCAGTATTGATGCCGATGCGCGTAAGACCGAACTCGACGTTCTGACTTCGCTGTCGGGATACGAATTCCTGGCACCAGTCGTCCAATGCAAGCGCACAGGCGACGGCACGTTCGGCGTGGTCGGGCTGATCGACCGGCGCGTTGAACATGACGTGCAGCGCGTCGCCGACGAACTTCTCCAGCGTGCCGCCGTGCTCGAGCACGATCCCGGTCGTGCCGTCCAGATACTCGTTCATGATCTCGACGAACAACGTGGGTTCGGTGTTCTCGGTGAGCGTCGTGTAGCCGGCGATGTCCGTAAATACAAAGGTGATGTTTCGTCGCTCGCCTCCGAGTCGGAGCAGCTCTGGATTCGCGATCATGTGATCGACGATGGACGGCGCGACATACTTGGAGAACGCGTCGTGGATGAAGCGCCTCTGGGCCTGCTCCTCGCGCCATCGCCACGCATAGGTAAGCAAGGCGGCCAACACGAGGCCGAGGGTCGGGGTCACGAGCGGAACGAGCTGCCCGCCCCGGGAGAACATCGCGAGCCCGCCCACCCAGATCACGGCGATAGCCATCGCCAGGCCGACGGCCTTGATGGCGGCGGAATATCGGAGCATGACGAGGCCCGCGCCGATAGCGGCGAACACGATCGTCACTACGACGTCCCGAAGGTCGGAGCTGGCCGAGACGTCGCCGCCCTCCAGGATCTGGGAGAGCGCGTGAGCCTGCAGGATCACGCCGGGCATGTCCCCCGAATCCCGGCCGCCGGCGACGGAGAGCGGCGTGCGATGCCGGTCCAGCAGGGGCAGGTCGACTCCGACGAGCACTATGCGGTCATCGAACCAGGCATCCGGCAGCAACGCCACGGCATGGGCAGGGTAAACGGGGAACGGCGGTGTCCCCGCGTCCGGGGCGCCGCGGAAGCGTATCGCGACGGATTCGCCTTCCGGTAACGGGACGCCGAGCACCTCGGCGACCGCCGCGACGAAACCGAGCTGTGTCTTCCCGCCGTGAGGGCGCCTGAGCGCGATGCTGCGCACCGTGCCGTCGATGCTGTCGGCAGAGATCATCGGGATGCCCGTATGCAGACCGGCGAGATAGCGCGACATAAACGCCACCTGCCGGTCGGTCAACCCGTCGGATGCCTCCGCCGAAGCGACCACGACAGGAGTGGAGAGTGCACCCAAGGTCGTCCGCAGCGCGTCGTCCTTCTCCGCCTCGGAGGGTTGGTCCAGGAGCATGTCGAGGGCGATGAGCTTCGCACCCTTTCCCTCGAGAGTGCGCAGCAGCTCGCCTACGAAACCACGATCCAGCGGCGAACGATAGGGAAAGGTAGCGAGCGTATCCTCGGTGATCGTGACGACGGCGATCCGTTGCGACTGCGCCGCCGGCGGCGTCAGGGTCGCGACGCGCAGATCCCGGGACCAGTTCTCCGCTACGCGTACGACGGGGAACCATCGCTCCGCGGCGACACTCACCGCGACAGCCGCGACGACGATCGCGATCAGCGTCGAGAGCTGCCTCTTACTGCTCATCGCTCCCGTGGGCGTCCAGGACTTCCTTCGCGATGCGAAAACACTCGAGCCCGACCGGCATCCCGCAGTAAACGGCCGACTGCAGCAACACCTCGGTCAGCTCGTCCCGCGTAGCACCGTTGTTGAGCGCCCCGACAATATGCGTGCGCAGCTCGTCGTGCTTGCCGAGCGCCGCCAGGAAGGCGATGCTCAGGAAGCTTCGCGTCTTCCGCGGCAGGCCGGGGCGGCTCCAGACGTCTCCCCAACCGAACTCCACAGTGAGCTGCTGCATTGGCAGCAGGAAGGGATCGTCCGTGGCGGCGGCGAGTGAGCGGTCCACGTGTTTCGAGCCCAGGACTTCACGGCGCACCGCCAGGCCCTTGTTGAAGCGATCGTTACGATCGAAATCGATCTGAGACATGCGTGACTCCATGGCTGACAGTTGAGACGACGGCAATCTGTCGCAGCCCGGCTCAAGACCACTTGGTGCGCGGGCGTTCCTGCAATTTTCCATCGATCACGACATCGACCCGCTCGTCGAAGAAGCAGAGTCGGCCGGCGATCTTCGGTATCTCGGGGATGGGCGTCTCGTAACACCATGCGATGTCCTCTACGAGACGTTTTGCAGTGCGCACACTGAAGTAGTCGGCGCTACCCTTGTAGGGGCATCCCGTATGGGCGTCGCTGCGCTCGAGCAGCTCCAGACGCACATCCATCTTCGGCAGATAGTATCGGGTCGGAAGCCCGGTCTCGAACAGCATCATCGGGCGGCGGCTGTCCGCCACGGCCGTGCCATCGATTCGTATTTCGACGTGGCGGGAACTCTCGACGACATCCACTCGGAGGTATGGATCCCGGGCGTGCACGAAGACCTCTTCGTCTTCTTCGAACCAGGCGTCCATCTGGTTCCAGTCGAAAGCGATGAGATCGCCGATGTCGGGCCCGTGATCGACATCGCCTGCGCAACACCACGCGGCGTGGCCGGCGCGGCGCGTGCCGAGGTCGAGATCGAAGTACTGCGTCGCCCCCTTCACCTCGTCGGCGGCGACGAGTCCGGAGGCCGAGAGCACATCCATCCGCACGTTGCCCCTCGGGAAGTAGTAGACGGGCAGCCTTCCGGTCTCGAAGAGGAGGAGCGCGTCGGTGCTGTCCGCCACCACCTCGCCGGCGAACATGGTCCGCACCCGGCGCGGCGACGGCTCGACGACGTATTGGCGCTTGTCGGAAGAATCCGTGGGGCCGGGGACGGGTCGTGCACTCACCTGGAGAACTCCTCGAACGCACGCGCGTAATCCGGATGCCATCTGGAAAGCGCCGGGCGGTTCTCGACGATGTCGAGCGCGCCCCAGACGATGCGCTTCGCGTCCATCTCGGGAGTCACCTCGTCGTCGGCACACATGATATAGAAATCGCCGTTGCGCATCCCCGCAAGCATCACGTCGACGACCTGATCGGGACGCCACGCACCCTGCTTGTGCTCGCGTTTACCCGTGGTCGTCCAGCCCGGCACCAGCAGGTGGGCGGAGACCCGGCAATCTTCGCGGCCACGGAGCTCGTGCTGCAGGCACTCCGTGTAGGCCTTCACGGCTGCCTTGCAGACATTGTATGCGGGCTTCCCGGGAGGATTGGTGATCCCCTGCTTGGATCCCGTGTTCACGACCATGCATGGCGTTCCCTGATCGAGCATGGCCGGAACGAAGCACTGCACACCGTTGATGACGCCCAGGAGGTTCACGTCGATCGCGAGCTTCCACTGATCGTAGCTGTCCCAGCAGCTGCCTTCGATCCGAGTGACGGCGTTGTTCATCAGCACGCTGACTTCTCCGAAGGTCTCGTACACCGTGTCCTTCAACGCCCGCATCGCGTCCATGCTTGCGACATCCACGGTGACGGCAAGGACGTCGCTCGAGTCTCCAGGGCCCGCGTCCACGACTTGCTGACGCGCGACACTCAACTCCCGCTCGTCGACGTCGGCCATGCATACCTTCATGCCCAGCTCGCGCAAGCGGCTGCAGGCGGCGAGGCCGATTCCCATCGCGGCGCCGGTGACGACCGCCGTACGGCCGGATACGAGTGCCGTGTCGGACATGGTGGATACCTCCTCTCGAGCGAGACCTACTCTACCCGCTCTACCCCGCTGAGATCGCTGGTCCAGTCCAGCGCCGAGCGGCACCAGCACTGCTTCCTCGGACGCAGGTCGGCGCGTTGGCGCGCGGTTCCCACTCTCAGGCCCAAGACTCCGGCGTCTCCGTCGACGGACGTCGCGTAGATCTGTGTACCGCAATCGGGACAGAACATCATCGCGCGCCGGTTGCCGCTGTCAGCCGTCTTGACGTACATCTTGAGATCGCCGGCGACCAGCGTGAACTGTTCCTCTGGCACGAAGTTCACCGTGCGGTAAGCCGAACCCGAGAGCGCCTGGCAGTCCGTGCAATGACAGATGATGGTCTCCTCCGGATCAACGTCCGCTTCGTAGCGGATGGCGCCGCAATGACAACCGCCGTCGATGTGCATGTGGTGTCCTCCTCGCGTCGCCAGTCCGGCGGGTCAGCGCGCAAAATGTTTTGCGTAGTCCGCGAGACGTCGTTTGAACTCACTGGACTCGAGCACCTCCGCGTTGACCACGTGGCTCGGCGCCTGGCCGCCGAGCAAGGCCTTTACGGCAGCCACATCGGCGGCGCCGTTCCCCGCCATGCACTGGTCGGTCCAGCAGAGTGCGTGTGGGGAAAGAATCACGTTGTCCATCGACAGGATCGGGTCGTCTGCTCGCGGCGGCTCTTCCACCAGCACGTCGAGGCCGGCGCCGGCGATGCGCCCCGCGCGCAGCGCGTCCAGTAGCGCCGGTTGGTCGACTACCGGTCCCCGCGACGTGTTGATCAAGAATGCACCCGGTTTCATCAGATCCAGCATGGGTGCGTCGACGATGCCGCGGGTGGCATCGTTCAGCGGACAGCTCACGCTCAGGATGTCCGACTCCCGAAACAGATCTTCCAGCGACACTAGCGTCACTCCCCGCGCAGCCGCCATCGCGGCATTCGCATACGGGTCGTGGGCGATGAATCGCATGTCGAAGGGTTGCGCGAGCTCGAACACCTCCGCGCCGATGTTTCCCATGCCGAGACTGCCCAGCGTCCTGCCCACCAGCCCGATGCCGTTGTGTTCGGCCTTGCGTGCCCACCCTGGCGGGCCCTCCCTCGCGATGCGGTCCTTGACCATGAGCCTGGAGGTCAGCGCGAGCATCAGCGTGATGACACTGACCGCGACGGGGCGGCGCACGCCGTCCGGCGTGATGGCCAGAGCGGCGGCGTTGCGGGTGCAGGCATCGACGTCGATACGGTCGTAGCCGACGCCGAAGCGGGCTACCAGCGTGAGCCGGCCCCGCGGCTCGAAAGTGCTCGGAGTGACCGCCTCGAGCATGAGGATAACGGCGTCGAGATCCTCGGCGTCCTCGGCGTCAAGGATCTCCGGATCCGGCAGGCTGACGCACTCGATGCGGTCGTCTTCATCCAGCGGCGCGAGATCGAACTCGGGGATGACCATCTCGCCCGCGGCGGTGCGGATCCCCTGGCTGATACCCACCCGGAACGAGTCCATCATCGGAAGCTCACTCGCAGCCGGCGCGCAGGCGTTCGAGAGCTGATCGCAGAGCCGTCGTGTAGATCTGGGAGTCGGTGCCGACGGCGATGAAGTCGTAGCCGCCCGCGTAGAAATCCATGCCTTCCTCGGCGGTGTCGACGACCCGCCCGAGGGACTTGCCGTTCTCGTTCGCGGCATTTACGACCCTTTCCAGGGCGGCGACATATTCCGGGTGATCGAACTGGCCCGGGATCCCGAGGCTCGTGCTGAGATCGAGATGCCCTATCCAGATTCCGTCGATGCCGTCCACCGCGGCGATGTCCTCTACGTTCTCGACGCCCTCCCGGGTCTCGACGAGTGCGAACAAGACCGTTCGCGCGTTCGCCTGCGCGAGCTTCTCCGCAACCGGTCCGGCGGTGTATTTATCGTGGGCGATACCGAGGGCGACGCCCCGCGCCCCCATGGGCGCGTACTTCGCGCACTGGACGATGCGCCTCGCCTCCTCCCCGGAGCCTACCATGGGCAGGATCAGTCCCTCGGCGCCCGCGTCGAGAGCCCGGGCGATGTTCTCGTAGGAACGCCCGGGAGGACGCACCAGCGCCGGCACGGACGCCGCCTCCAGATAGCGCAGCGTCTGCTTCAGAGTATCGATGCCGAGGCCACTGTGCTCGGTATCCAGGAAGACGAACTCGCTGCCGCCGGCGGCCAGCATGTGGCCGATGCCGGGAACGGCGAACTCCCAGACCAGTGTGCCGGATTTAAGCGTCTTGCGGCCCACCATGTCGCGCAGCGTGGCTCGGTGCATGAACGGTCTCCCTGAAGACGACGTTGCGAGTTAACACATTGGTAATTGAGGAATGTCCCCATTTAACCACATACTGGGATGTTGCCTGATGGGTGGGTGTCTTATGAATGTCAGTCGGCGGGGCTTCCTGCGATCGGGGGTGGTGCTTGCGGTGGGGTCGGCGCTGGCCGGGAGCGTGGGCATCGCGGCGGGGAATCCGGGGCCACGTCGCCTGAGCGCGAAACCCGGCAGCATCCCCTTGCTCGGGCCGGAAGCTCCCGAGACCGCGGTGCTGGCCTACAACGGCAGCGTTCCCGGTCCTGTCTTTCGCTTGCGTAACGGCGAGCGCTTCGATCTCGCGTTCGACAACGGGATGGATCGGCCGACCACGGTGCACTGGCACGGGATGCGGGTACCGAACGACATGGACGGCGTGCCCGTGCTCACCCAGCCACCGGTCCCGCCCGGCGGGCGCTTTCACTACGCGTTCACCGCTCGCAACCCGGGGACCTACTGGTATCACCCGCACTTCCAGAGCGCGGAGCAGCTCGATCGTGGACTGCAGGGGGTCATCCTCGTCGAGGACGACGATCCGCCGCCGGTGGATCGGGATGTGCTGTGGGTGCTCGACGACTGGCGACTCGACGGCAAGGGTCAGATCAGCGACGACTTCGGCGACCTGCACGACGCGAGTCATCAGGGCCGCTTCGGCAACACGGCGACGGTCAACGCCCGCGTGCCCGAAGACTTTCGCGTCCAGGCAGGCGAACGCGTCCGCCTGCGCCTCGTGAACGTCGCCAACGCCTGGATCTTCGGCCTCGACTTCGCGGGGCATGCCCCCACGATCATCGCCTACGACGGGCACGCCGTGGAGCCCCATCGGCCGGACGGAGACCTGGTCGTTCTGGGCCCCGCGCAGCGGGTCGATTTGATACTGGATCTCACCGGCGCGCCCGGTGAGCGCTTCGAAGTCGTCGACCGCTACTACGCGCGCCAGCAGTACAAGCTGGTCGATCTCGTCTACACAGACGAACGCCTGCGCAGCGCACCCGGTGGGGCAACCATCGGCCTGCCCGCTCCGGACCTGCCGGCGCCGGACCTCGGCAACGCCGAGCGCCACCGCATCACCTTCTCCGGCGGCGCCATGGGCGGCATGCGCAGCGCGCGCCTGGACGGAGAGGACACCGGCATCCGGCAGCTCGCCCGGATGGGCAAGGTGTGGGCGATCAACGGGATCGTCGCGAGCCGCCACGACGAGCCGCCGATGCTCGAGCTCCGGCTCGGCCGCACCTATATCCTGGAGTTCGAGAACGAGACCGCGTTCCCGCACCCGGTTCATCTGCACGGACAGCCCATGAAGGTGCTCTCGGCAAATGGCCGCGAGCCAACCCGGGAACGATGGCGCGATACGCTGTTACTGGAGCCCCGGTCCGAGGGCACCGTGGCGGTGGTGGCGGACAATCCCGGGAAGTGGATGCTGCATTGTCATATTCCCGAGCACCAGGAGGCGGGAATGATGGCGGTGGTGGAGGTAAGCTGAATTTTCGAGCCGGCGCCGCGCCGGAATTGGGAAGTAAAATCAGAGCCCTGAAACGCCGAGCGCCTCATGAAGAGGCGCTCGGCGTGCGTACCTGAAAAGGAAGACGGGTACTGGCTCAGGTAGATTCCTTGAGCCTCAAGAGAGCAAGCCTGTCCTGCTTGTCCTTGAGCAACTGGCGCATGTACGAGACCGCATGACGCGACTTCCGGTCTTGATTCTGTGCCACATGGGTAATCTGATCCCCAAGCTTATCGATCTCTTCCCTGAGTCGATCTTCCGTCCAACGTATGTAATTCAACATGGTGCCACCCGCTTATGAATCTCAAAGACTCCTAGTCAGGCTTAGCACCTGGGAATTCGAATTCTACGGACCGGGGGACGAACGGTCGTTCATGACCGACAGACGGTAGGCGCCGGGAGGGCACTGTCAAATTCTTGTCGTTTGGACTTCGTCCAGATGAACCCGCCTGCCTTGAGGGTAACCGGACCAACTCCTATGCTGCGGTGAGGGCCGCCGCCGGTGGCGACCTCTGCGGACAGGAGAATTTTCCTTGGGCCAGTGCCACGTGATGGTCACCCGCCATTCGGCATTCTATACCCCCCTTCTGGTGACCATCGGTGGAGGCTTCCTGGCGGCCGAGGGCATCGACGCCGAATTCTCCATTGCCGATACGCCCCGGGATGTGCTCGCCGGCGTCCACGGCGGCAGCGTCCAGGTCGCCCAGTCGGCCGTGTCCGCGAACTTCGGCGCACTCGAGCGGGGCAAGCGCTCACCGCTCGTGCACTTCGCCCAGATCAACGAGCGGGACGGCTTCATCCTGGCCGCCCGGGAGGCGGACGACGCCTTCACCTGGGACAAGCTCAAGGGCAGGAAGGTGATACTGGATCACGGCCGGCAGCCGCTCGCCATGTTCAAGTACGCCCTCGCCAGGGAGGGCCTGCGCTTTGAGGACATCGAGGCCCTCGACGCCGGTGCTCCGCAAGACATGGAGAAGGCGTTTCGCGCCGGCCAGGGCGATTACCTGCATCTCCAGGGACCGACGCCCCAGCAGCTGGCGACCGAGGGCGTCGCCCACCCGGTCGCCTGGGTCGGGAACGCGGTGGGCCCGGTGGCCTTCAGCAGCCTCGCCGCTTCCCGCCAGTGGCTCGACGGCCCCGACGCGGAGACCTTCATGCGCGCCTACCGGCGGGCCAGAGAATTCGCCATCGAGATGGACAGCGACGAGGTCGCGTCGGTGATCGGCCGCTATTTCAACGAGACCAACCGGGATGCACTCATCAAGTGTGTGGAGTCCTACCAGGAGCTCGGCTGCTGGAGCCCCGGCGTGCGCATCTCGCCTGAGTCCTTCAACGCCACCCTGGACGTCTTCCTCGCGAGCGGCCACGTCACCAAACGCCACGCCTACGAGCTGGTCGTAGCGGAGCCCCCCGGCGACGACGATTGAGCTGCCCGTGGAGCGCCGTGCTCAGATCGACAGCGGGTTCAGATAGTGGCGGCCCTTACCGACGTTGCGAAGCTTGTCGAAGAGCAGCTGGTAGTCGTCGTCGCTGTTGGCGAAGTCGATGCTGGCGGCGTTGATGATCACGAGTGGCGACGCGTCGTAGTGATAGAAAAACCGTGTGTACGCGCTCACGAGCCGCTGCAGGTAGCGCCCGTCGATGGCCTGCTCGTAACCGATCCCTCGGTTCGCGATGCGTTCCTGCAGCACCTCGACCGGCGCCTGCAGATAGATGACCAGATCCGGTTGCAGCGACTCGCCGGCTACGTGTGAGTACACCTGCTGATAGAGGGTCAGCTCGTCGGGCTCCAACGTAAGCTCCGCGAACAGGCGGTCCTTGTCCATGAGGTAGTCGCCGACGCGCACCCGGCTGAACATGTCCGCCTGGCGCAGCCCGTGCACCTGTCGTGCGCGCTGCAGAAGGAAGTAGAGCTGGGTGGACAACGCGTGGGCCCGGGGATTCTCATAGAAGCGGGACAGGAAGGGGTTGTCCTGGGGCTCTTCGAGCAGAAGCTCCGCCCCGAAGCTGTCCGCGAGACGCCTCGCGAGGGTCGTCTTGCCTACGCCGATCGGGCCCTCCACGACGATGTAGCTGAAACTACTCATGACCGATGCTCGAGCTCCGTCCCCGCCTCGTCGACGTGCGCGAGCGCCGACTGCGACACCGCCGAGAGTAGTGCCGCGACAGACCCGAGCCCGGGCACCTCGAGATCCGGGGCCAGATCGTGCAGGGGACGCAGCACGAAGGCCCGCTCGCCCATGCGCGGATGCGGCACCCGCAGGCCCTCGACGTCAATCGTGCGATCTCCGTACACCAGGATGTCCAAATCCAGGGTGCGCGGCAGCCATCGGGTGCCCTCACGCAGCCGCCCATGCCGGGACTCGATGGCCTGCAGGACGGCCAGCAGCTCCAGCGGCTCGAGCCGGGTCTCGACGATCGCCACCGCGTTCACGTAGTCCGGCTGAGGGCCGGGGCCGAGGGCGGGGTTGCGGTACAGCGGAGAAAATGCGCGCAGGCGCAGCTCCGGCAACGCGTCGAGGGCGTCCCGTGCATCGAGAACCTGACGCAACGGGTCTTCGAGATTGCTGCCGATGCCGATGTAGGCGGTACGCGCGGAGGGGGTATCGACCGTCACGGCCGATGGCGTCACGTCTGGGCCTGGGATTGCCGGCGACGGCGCCGACGGCGTCGGCGCCGCGGCGCCGGACCGGCCGCCGCCAGAGCGGCCTTCTGACCCTCGTCGTCCATCTCCTGGAACCTGGTCCACCAGTCCGCCATCTCCGCGACATCCTCGCCCGCTTCGGCTCGCAGCAACAGAAAATCGTAGGCGGCGCGAAAGCGAGGCCTTGCCAGCAATTGTACCGCACGTTTTCCGCGGCGCTGCTCGAGGCGGGACTGCAGACTCCAGATCTCCCGGGAAGCAAGCGAGAATCGGCGCGGCACCGACACCTGGGAGATCTGCCGTTCCAGCACATCCATGCCCGCCGCATCCATTGCCTGCATGGGCGTCAGTCCGCGATCCCGATGACGCATGGCATCCGCGTGCACGGCGGGCCACAGCAACGCCGCGAATAGAAACGCGGGCGTGACGGGCTTATCTTCCTGGATGCGCTGGTCGGTGTTCGCCAGCGCCTGGAGGACGAGCTTCGTAGCCGGGCTCATGGGCTCCGCCTCCATGCGCTCGGCACTCTCGGCGAACAGGTACTTGAATAGATCGTAGTGATGCAGGAGCTCGTAGCTCTGCACCGCCGCGCCGCCGAGGAACATCTTCAGCACCTCTTCGTAGAGGCGCGCGGGCGGAATCTCCGCCAGAAGGGAGGCGCACTCGGGGATCGCCGCCCCCGTCTCTTCCCCCAGTCTGAAACCGAGCTTGGCCGCGAAACGCACCGCCCGCAGCATCCGCACGGGGTCTTCCCGGTACCGATGCACCGGGTCCCCGATGATGCGCAAGACGCCCGCTTGCAGGTCGGCGACCCCGCCGGTGATGTCCACAACGGAGAAGTCGCGGATGTCGTAATAGAGACAGTTGACGGAGAAGTCCCGTCGCCACACGTCGTCCTCGACCGTGGTGCCGTAGACGTTGTCGCGCACGATGCGCCCGTTGACGCTGACCCGATTGTCGTCGCCCCCGTCCTTTCCAGAACCCTCGCCGGAATCGTCGACGGGTGCCCGGAAGGTCGCGACCTCGATGATCTCCGGACCGAAGCGCACGTGGGCGAGCCGGAATCGCCGGCCGATGAGTCGCGCGCTACGGAACAGGCGCTTGACCTCCTCCGGCTCGGCATCGGTCACGACGTCGAAGTCCTTGGGCTCGCGGCCGAGCAGAAGATCGCGAACGCCGCCGCCGACGAGGTAGGCTTCGTAGCCCGCCTTCTTCAGCGTGTAGAGGACCTTGAGGGCGCCTTTACTGATGTCGTCCCGGGAGATCGAGTGATCGGGTCGGGGGATTCGGCTGGACTGGGAGATTGTGTCTGAGTCCTTTGGCACCGGATGTGCCTGGCGCGGTTGAGCGTGCTAATGGGCGGCGTATAATACCACCGCGCCGGAAGCCGTACAGCTTTCCGCCACCGTGCTCCCTTCGTCTAGCGGTTCAGGATACCGCCCTCTCACGGCGGGGACAGGGGTTCGATTCCCCTAGGGAGCGCCAATTACCCCCCTGCCGATCGCGAACCCGTCGCTGCACGCTGGGGCATGTTCATCTCCCAGACGATGCCTTCCTCCAACGCGCGCTTCCTGTTCAGCAACGAGCGCAGATAGTCGGGCGCTGAATTGTAGAGGGCCCTGAGCTGGTTCTCGGTCAGGGCGTGTAACTGCTGGTCGGTCATGATTCTTCCCCTGGATGCGGTCCCCTCGAAGGCGGTGGGAGGACGGCTTCCCGTTCCTGATTTTTGTCTACCAGGGTTCGGTGCAAGAAGCAGGCCATGCCTTGTCGATCAACGAGTTAGGAAGCATCCCTGTCAAGAATTCCGACAGGTCCCCGAAAAACGCCAAGAAATTCAAAGGCTAAGGCGCCGGCCCCCGCTGTAAAGAAAACCGACACGTTTTATTCACTAAATTCCCGCCGGGGCGGGCGGCGCTCAGCTCTGGGCGCTCGGGACGACCACCAGCTGGGAGATCACCACGTTGGGCGGCTGCTCGAGGGCGAACAGCACCGTGCGGGCGATGTCGTCGGGTTCGAGACAGGTGCCGAAATCGTCGTAGAAGGCATCCGCCCTCTTGCTGTCCCCCCAGCGGTTGAGCGCGAAGTTGGTGCGCACGAGTCCAGGCATGATCTCGGTCACCCGGACTCCGGTACCCGCGAAGTCGAGGCGCAGGGATTCGCTGAAGCCGTGCACGGCGTGCTTGCTGCCGGAGTAGATGGTGCCCGTGGCGTAGGGTGACAGGCCCGCGATGGAGCCGATGTTGACGACGTGGCCGCGGTCCCGCGCGATCATCCCGGGGATGAGCGCGTGGGTCGTACGTATGAGACCGGTGACGTTGGTTTCGATGATGCGCGCCCACTGCTCGGCGCTGCCCTCGTCGAAGCGGCACCGCCCGCCTTCGTCGTGGCCCGCGTTGTTGACGAGGATATCGATCTCGCGCCACTCGTCGGGAAGGCGCGTGAGGATGCTCTCGACCGACTCCGGGTCGGTGACATCCAATTCCAGCGGGTGGGCGCCACTTCCGAGTCTCTCGCAGAGCGCCGCCAGCACACCCGAACTTCGGCCCGCGCAGACGACGCGGCAATCGCCGCCAGCCAGCCTCGTCGCGATGGCTTCGCCGATGCCGCTGCTCGCACCCGTGACCAGCGCCGTGGCCCCGGCCGGGAACTCCGATGTGATTGCCATCGCCGTCTCTCCTTCGTGCCTGCCGTGCTCGCGCGACGCCAGACGACAGGTTACCCTGAACTGATCATGGATTACCTGCCTATCTTTCTCGATCTGCACGACCGTCGCTGCCTCATGGTGGGCGGCGGCGCGGTGGCGGCGCGCAAGACCGATCTGCTGCTGCAAGCCGGCGCCGATGTGCACGTGGTTTCACCGGAGCTCGGTGACGCCTTGCAGGTCCTCGTTGACGCCGGTCGCATTACGCATCGCGCGGGGGAATTCCAGGAATCGGATCTGGATGGTGCGCAGCTGGTCATCGCCGCCAGCGACGACAACGCCGTCAACGGGAGCGCGGCGGGACTCGCCGACGCGCGGGGCATCCCGGTAAACGTGGTCGACGACCCCGCGCTCTGCCGCTTCATCATGCCGGCGATCGTCGATCGATCGCCGGTGATTGCCGCGGTGTCCACCGGCGGCGCCTCGCCCGTGCTCGCGCGGCTCATCCGCGGTCGCCTGGAGGCGCTGATCCCGGCCGCATTCGGCCGCCTGGCAGCCCTGGCGGCCGAGTTTCGCGGGGAGGTCAAGGCCCGCATTGCCGAGCCGGTGCGCAGGCGCCAGTTCTGGGAGCGAATCCTCAGCGGCCCGGTGGCGGAGATGGTCTTCTCCGGGCGCGGCGACGATGCACGGGAATCATTGAAGGCGGCTATCGAAAGCGACGGAGACACGGGTGAGGCCACGGGTGAGGTATACCTCGTCGGCGCGGGGCCGGGGGATCCGGACATGCTGACGTTTCGCGCTCTGCGCCTCATGCAGCAGGCGGACGTGGTCGTTCACGATCGCCTGGTATCGCGCCGCGTACTCGACCTGACCCGCCGC
The DNA here is from genome assembly GCA_965364645.1 of uncultured Gammaproteobacteria bacterium. Classification (GTDB taxonomy): domain Bacteria; phylum Pseudomonadota; class Gammaproteobacteria; order HK1; family HK1; genus JAABYT01. The sequence goes on from CBDTYP010000039.1 coordinate 14,442, forward strand.
GACGCGCCGCGCGTCTACGCGGGGAAGAAGCGCGCGGACCACACGCTACCCCAGGAGAACATCAACGCACTGCTCGTGCGCCTCGCGCGGGAGGGGAAACGCGTATTGAGGCTGAAGG
>CBDTYP010000040.1:0-14259 GCA_965364645.1 uncultured Gammaproteobacteria bacterium
TGTAGGTCGCCTTGGTCTTATCCAGTATGGTCAACTTAGCGAACTTCGGGGCGCCATACTGCGCGTGCATTCGGAAATTCCAGTCTCCCTCAGGAGAGTCAAAGGATTTCCCTGATGGGCCAGCACAGCCGATAATCAGGACTGTTGAAAGCAGCAGAAGTGTTCTCGTTGGATTTTGCATGCTCGCCCCCTTCCAGCTTTTCTAGCGGGGTCAAGAATCTGTCACGTTAGGCGGTCGCTGCAGGGTGCAGCACAAAAGAGGACGGCCGTCAGCCCTTGGAGGTGGTAGGAGCGCGCTTTTTTGAAATTGCTTGAGGAGACTATACACCGAATGGCCGGTCCTGGCCGCTTTCCGCCGCTCAGGCGATGAAATTCCCCCGTAGCTGCCCAACGGCGAGTCGCGGCTGAGGATTAAATCGCTGCAGCGCGCAACGCGCGATTTTGCCCAATGCCATGTCCGGGAATGCTGGTGCCGAATTGCCTGAAACAATTGATACGAAAAAGCCTCTTGCGTGAAACGGCCTGGAAACATACGCCGCGTAGCATTACCTCCGTAAGAACAGGCGCGAGGCGCCTGCAGGAGGTCGACGATGAATCCGCGATACACAGAGACCCGCGAACGCCTGCAGACCATTGATTGTGCAATGCCGCGGGAGGGCTCGCAGTCATCCCGGGAAGGTGACGTTTCCCATGGGCAACCCCTCTGGATCCCCGACGATTTCGACGAGCCGGAGTCCTGGACTCTCGCGAGTTTCAGCGATCTCGTGCCCTGCGAGCTGGCTTGAGGCGACACCGAGATGGCCGCGCCGCAACAGATCCGGGAGATCGCCGAGCGGAACGTGAGGATGCTCGCGCTGAAGAGCGGACGGGGGCACCTGAAGGCCGTCACCACCGCTCGCATCGAGGATGGGCTCCGCTGCGTCATCGAGGACGGGCCCTGGAAGCTCTCGGCCGACATGCCGGTCAAGGCGGGCGGCGAGGGAACGGCCCCCACACCGGGAACGCTCGGCCGCGGGGCACTCGCGAGCTGCATCGCCATCAGCGTCGCGGGCTGGGCCGCGCGCCGGGAAATCCCCATCGACGCCGTCCAGGTCGAGGTCCAGGCGGATTTCGACGCCCGGGGTGAGCTCGGCATGGACGACAGCATCCCGCCCGGCTACCAGGAGATCCGCTATGTGATATCGATCGACAGCCCGGCGTCCGCATCCGTGGTGGCCGAGCTGGTCGAGGTCGCCGAGCGTTACAGCCCGTACCTGGATGTCTTCGCCAACGGCCAGACCCTGAAGCGAATCGTTCGCCTGAACGGCGAGGAGGTTTGAGTAAAATGGACTCGAGACTGCAACGTCGCGTGCAACGCTACGGATGGGATCGGGCCGTCGGCGACTACGAAGCCGGCTGGCGGGCCCAGCTCGAGCCCGCACAATCGCTGATGCTCGAGACGGTCGCTCTGCGGCCCGGCGAGCGCGTCCTCGACGTAGCCTGCGGGACCGGTCTCGTCAGCTTTCGCATTGCCGAAGCGGTCGGTGACGTTGGCAGTGTGGTCGGCACCGATATTTCCGCGGAGATGGTGGAACATGCGCGCCGCCTGGCGGCCGAGACAGGAAATCTGAACGTCACGTTCGAGCGTCTGGACGCCGAGGCAATGAATGTTGAAGGCGAGCCCTTCGACGCGGCGGTCTGCGCGCTCGGGCTGATGTACGTTCCGGATCCGGTGACTGCTCTCGCGGAGATGCTCCGCCTGCTCGAGCCCGGTGGACGCGCATCGGCCGCTGTATGGGGCGCACGCGCGAAGTGCGGCTGGGCGGAGATCTTCCCGATCGTCGATGCGCGCGTCTCCTCGGACGTCTGCCCCCTGTTCTTCCAGCTCGGCACGAAGGACTCTCTCGCGCGAGCCTTCACGCAGGCCGGGTTTGCCGACATTCGCTCAGTTCGGTTGGAGGTAAGTCTGCATTACGCTTCCGCCTACGAAGCCCTGAACGCGGCGTTTCGCGGCGGTCCGGTCGCGCTCGCTTACAGCCGCTTTGACGAAGCGACCAGGGCGGTCGTTCACGCCGAGTACCTTCAATCAATAGAAGGTTTTCGCAACAGCTTAGGGTACAGTATCCCCGGCGAGTTCGTCGTCGCCACCGGGACGAAACCCGACTGAAGACGGACTGGGATGATATGACTGATAAAGTAGCGACCCATTACAGCGGCAGCGGAGGCCTCGCTGACGCGATCGCGAAAAGCTTGCGGAGTGCAGGAAAGGACCTCGACAAACTAAAGACGGCCGATCTCGCAGCCGTCGATGAGTTTCACATCCGCGGCCGAAAGGCGACCTTGGAACTGGCCGAACGAATGAGGCTGAGCGAGAACGCCCGTGTCCTGGATATCGGCAGCGGGTTGGGAGGGCCAGCGCGTACCCTCGCCGAGGCATTTGGTTGCCATGTGACCGGCATCGATCTGACCCAGGCCTTTTGTGATGCTGCGAAGGTCATGTCGGACTGGGTCAACCTTGGCGAAAGCGTGGCATTCGAACAGGGAGACGCGACCGATTTGCCATTTTCGGACAACCAATTCGATGCTGCTATGACAATTCACGTCGCGATGAATATTCCGGCCAAGGACAAAGTGTACGATCAGGCCCGACGGGTCGTGAAGCCGGGAGGAATCTTCGCAGTGTATGACGTTCTCCAGGGCGAGGGAGGGGATGTGCTGTTCCCCGTACCCTGGGCGCGCGAGCCTGCGATCAGCCATTTGGCGACCCCTGACGAGATGAGCTCACTCCTGACCGATGCCGGCTTCAAAGTCCTGGATAGCCACGATTCGACGGACGAGAGCCAGGCCTGGTTCGAAGCGAAGGCGAAACAGCTGGCGCAATCAGGCCTTCCTCCCGTCACGTTCCAAACCTTTCTTGGTGATTATTATCCCTAGATGGTGCGTAACCAGGTACGCAATCTGGCAGAACGGCGAATCAGGACTGTCAGCTACCTATGCGAGTCTTGACGACGCGCACCGCGTAGCGGCGAAAGCGAACGAAACAAGGTCCTACGCATACGTGCTCGCCACCCCGGTCTCCGGGGGCGACACGTACCGCGCTTCGTCGGCGCCATGCTCGGCGATTGGTGTGATCTCGTCGAGCGACAACATGTCGGCATAGCGACCCAGTCGGTTGCGCAATTCTTGCTGGTAGAACTGGGGCAGCACCGTCGTCTCGCCCTCGTGGAAGGCGCGGAACTGCCGGTCCGTGACCAGCATCTTGCGGATGCGACGAAGGGCGGTGAGCTCGGCGTGTGCCGCGAAGGTCCGCAGGCTGTGAATAAATCGGATGGCGGGACGCGACCGCGTCGTGAGCCGACGGCCAAACATGCGCGCGGAGGCCAGCGTCTTGTGAATGTCGATCAGGTGATCGTAGTAGGTGACCGGGTCGTAGTGCTTCAGGCGGATGGCGAGGTAGGGATTGTAGTAGAAGGCAAACGGCAGGGTTTCAAGAATGCGTCCTTCCTGCTCGTAGCGCTCCCGCAGCGGCGTCGCTCCGAATGGCGTCGGAATATTGATCGTCGGCCAGACCCGCGGCGTGCGCTCGATGAAGTCCTTGGTCAACTCGGCCGGCACCGCGCCTGAATCTTCATCGCCGCCGAACAGGAAATTGGCCTGCATGCCCGGCACGTAGTCGCCGAGCTGCCGGAAATGTTCCACCACCTGATCGAGCTTGGCTTCGCCGGATTTCGATCCGACGCCCGCCTTGCCCGAGTAGTCGACCCACGACTCGATTCCCGGGGCGACATAGACGCAGTTCGTCTCGCGCAGCCGCTGCAGGCGACCGAGCTTCAGGATCGCAAGCGAGCTTTCCATGATGTACCCGGGCCGTTTCCCCTCGGGGATGCGCTCCAGTACGTCCATCGTCGGATCGAAGCGGACGGCAAAGTTCGGGTCGTGAAACGCGACGAGAAGCTTCGGGTAGTTGTCCGCCAGGTAGCGCATGTCCGCCTCGAGCTGGTCCTCGGGCAGAGCGAAGAAGTCGGTGTTCCAGTCGACGCAGAAGTCACATCGGTACGGACACCCGATGCTCGACAGCATCGGGACGATACTCATGAGAATCTGGCGTCCGTTGACGAAGGCGGACTTCTTGATTTCGGGCATCCGCTCTTCGATCGTCGGAAACTCCGTCAGCGGCCGCCCGCTCGTAATCGTCTGACCCGGCTCGAACCGATCGCGAAGAATGTCGTCGATCAGGGCCTTGTCGCAGTCCTTGACGGCCAGATCGAAAAAGCGAAGACAATCTCGAGGAAACGCTCTCGCGTGGGGGCCGCCGACAACGGTGCGGACGCCGTCCTTGCGATAAAGCTTGGCAAGCGCGTAGGCGAGCGTGCAGGCCTGCGTGTAAGTCGCGACGAAGACCACGTCGAGGTCATCGGGCAGAATGCTTCTGGGGTCGTCCGCCCCGTAGTAGGTCGCATAGAAGACCTCGTGCCCCAGCTGACGGCACCATACGGCCACCGTCTGAGGCATGACGCCCATGAACTGCTTACGGAAGTAACTGGAATACAGACGATCGAGCGGGCCTCGAACCGGCGCGTCCACCAAGAGGTCCAAAATCCCTATGCGCATCCGGTGACCCCCCGGGGGCATCCAAACGGCGATCTCGCGCCAATTCGCCAATGTAGCGCGTTCTGTGTCCCGCCGCTATGAATCTCTCACCTGCAGCCGACCAGGGGATCAATCCTGGCCCTCTCGCTTCTCAGTGAAGGTGATGCCAATTGCGGCTACGACGACGCAGGTGACGGCGACCATGCCCTGAGCCCCGATATGCTCGTCCAGCAGAACGACTCCAACCAGTACGGCAACGGCGGGCTCCAGGCTGACCAAGACACCGTAGGCTCGAGCGGAGAGGCGCTTCAGCGCTTGAAACTCGAGCGTGAACGGAATGGTGGTCGACAGCAGCGCAACGCCGAAACCGGCCAGGAGAATGATCGGATCAGAAATCAAGTCGGCTGCCACGGGTGCGGCGAACGGGATCATGGCGATGGCCGCCACGGTCATCCCGATTGCCAGACCATCGTTGCCCGGTACCCGCCTGCCAACACGGCGGGCGAGCAGGATGAAGAAAGCCCAACCCACGCCGGCCAGCAATGCGAAGAGGACTCCGAGCGTATCCAGACCAGTTCCGGACACCGGGGACAGCAGGAGGATGCCGATTGCCGCTATCGCGACCCAGACGAGATGGCTGGCTCGCCGAGAGGTCAGCGCAGCGACACTGAGAGGGCCTACGAACTCGAGCGCAACCGCTGCTCCCAGGGGAATACGCGCAATCGCCTTGTAAAAGAAGAGATTCATTATCGCGACGCATAGACCGAACGCGACCAGAAGAACCCAGTTGCGCACAAACGTCCGTCCGAACGTGTGAACCCGGCCTCGGGCGGCAATACCCAGGAGCAATGCCGAAAAGATGATACGCACCGCCACCGTTCCTTCCGCCCCCAGCACGGGAAACAGTTGCGTCGCGAGCCCGGCCCCGAGCTGAATGGCGGTAATCGCCAGCAAGATCAGTCCCGGCGGCGGGATGGCGCTCAGGACGGATGCACCTCCAGGTTCTCCGGGAGACGAGCCCCGCGAATCCTCGGACGAGGACAGATATAGAGGAAGTTGGAGTGTCGTCATGTAATGCGTCGTGCTCGCAGTGGCGTCGGATGGTACCTGGTTTCCTCTCGTCGATCTGAAGTTTCACAGATCGGTTGGATTGCGTCTGTCAGGTGCCCCGTGATGAAATTGGCCGCCGCGCCTCCTGCACCGTCCAAGACGAGGGAAGAGACTACGCAATGTTTGGAATCGTATTGTTCTGGCTGGGGCTCGCGGTCTCGCTGGGGATCGGCCTTCTCTATTTCCGCGATCTGGGTGATGTCAGCCAGATGCTGATCCGGGTGAAGCGCGAGAACATGCTGCGCTTCATCCGGAACGAGCACCGGCTGCTCGCCGTCGGTCTGGCGTCACTGGCCCTCATGACAGCGGTCCATTTCGGCGTCGGTGCGGGCCCGCGTGGTTTCTGGTGGGCGGCGATCCTTCTCTGTGCGCTTCTCTACGGGTTCCCGTACATCTGGGTCCATGTCGGCCTCAGGAACCAGAAGGATTCCGCGCGCTACTACAGCATCGAGGAGGCGAAGGAATACGTCAGTCCGACGAGCCAGGTGATCGTGATCGAGAACAACGGGATTGCCCGCGCCCATCCGCAAGCCCAGTTACTGCGACCCCATCTGGCCGGTAACGACGAGGGTCTGGACGGTGAGAACGTCGTGATGACCTATTGCGCCATGGCCAACCTCGGGATCGGCTACACACCCGAGGTGGAAGGCGAGAAGGTCGACCTCGAGGTGCTGGCGCAGCACGGCAACAACCTCATCCTGCGGGACAAGCGGACGAGGGAACCCATTCAGCAGATTTATGGATTTCGCGAGGCGGATGCGGCACCGGTGGCAGATGGCGCCGCCTGTCCGCTCCGGCCCTCACTCGCCATGCGGCCCTGGCCGACCTTCCGGATGACTTTCCGTGGCTTCCAGAAGGCGTATCCCGAGGGCACCGTCTTCGTGAACAAACCGCCGTCGAATCCGATCCTCTATCTGTTCGACATGGTGCTCGAGATGGTCTTCTCATCCTCTATCGAGCGGCAGCATCGAGAGGCCAAGCCGATAATGGACAACATGACTCGCTACGACGACCGCCTGCCGAACAAGACATACGTCTGGGGAGTGAACTTCGGCGACGATGCGGTCTGCTGGACCGACGATTTCGTGGTGGAACAGGGCAATGTCGTGAATGCCGAGGTTGGAGGCCATCCGCTCGTCGTGGCGTGGCACCCACGCTACGAGAGCCTGGGAGTCTGGTACAACAACACTGGCGAACCGGTGACCGAGATCGATTTCTTCGGGAACACGCCCGCAGGTCAGCTCGAGCGCGTAGAGGCCTTGAGGCCCGGCGTCTTCTGGCATGTCTGGGCGGAGTTTTTCCCTCATACGGATATCGATCGCGTCGGTGCCGGCGCCGGCGCCAACTATCAAGCTGCCTGAAGCCCCCGCCAATCCAAGGCCGCCATCCCGCCACATTTCGCAATATTCCCGTCCCTCCTGCGCCACCGTCGCTGGCTTAACTGTCACCAGTCGAGTCCTGCGAGGATGAGCCCATGTCCGAGTTACTCCAGCGCCTGCGCGCGTCCGTTACCGTCAAGCTGCTTTTCATCGGCTTCCTGGTCCTGCTGCTTCTCATTCCCATGGGGATGATCGAGAGCGTCATATACGAGCGCAATCACCTGTATCTTTCCGCCAAGGGAGACATCATGAACTCCTGGGGCCGGGAGCAGACCATCGGCGGGCCCGTTCTGACCCTGCCCTACCGCATCCCCTACACCGACGACAAGGGCATCGAGCGGATACGGCACTCCGTCGCGCACTTCCTGCCCGAGCTCCTGCAGGTGCGCGGCCAGCTGGATACCCAGATGCGCTACCGGGGGATCTACGAAGTCCCCGTCTACACGGCAGACTTGAAGCTGAGCGGGCGGTTTGCGGCGCCGGACATCGCACGGCTCGGCATAGAGCCCGCCGACGTGGACTGGGACGAGGCGTTCCTGTCGGTGGCCATCGCCGACGCCCGCGGCATCAAGGAGCCCATGACGCTGCGCTCGGACGTGGGCGACGGGGTATTCGAGCCCGGCGGCGTCAGGGTGCGGGGCTTCGACCCTCAGGTGATCGTCCCCCTGCCCGGGATGCAGGCCAGGGGGGAGGCAACGGGATTCCGCTTCGACTTCGACCTCAAGCTGAGCGGCACGGAGAAGCTCGCCTTCCTCCCGGTCGGCGACCGCACGGAGGTGTTGCTGACCTCCGCGTGGCCATCACCGAGCTTCGTCGGCGCATACCTTCCCGACACCCGTGACATCGATGAGAAGGGATTCAGTGCCGACTGGAAGGTACTCCATCTCGGCCGGAGCTACCCGAGCGAGTGGCGCAATGCCGAGGTGCCGCCGGCGCGCATCAAGAGCTCCGCATTCGGCGTCAACCTGTTCGTGCCCGTCAGCACTTATCAGAAGTCGACCCGGGCCGCCAAGTACGCGATCCTGTTCATCGGGCTGAGTTTCCTCGCGTACTTCATGTTCGAGATCTTCGGGGATCTGCGCCTGCACCCGTTTCAGTATCTGTTGGTCGGCTTCGCCAACTGTCTCTTCTACCTGCTGCTGCTGTCGTTGTCCGAGCACGCGAGCTTCGCGATTGCCTATGGGTTGAGCGCGGCCGCCTCGATTGGACTCGTGGTCGGATACAGCGCGAGTATCCTGAGGAGCCGATCACGGGTACTGACCGTGCTCGCGATGCTCGCGGGTCTCTATGCCTTCCTTTACGTGACCCTGCGCGCCGAGCAGTACGCCATGCTCATCGGCGCGGTGGCGCTGTTCATCATCCTCGCCATCATCATGTATCTCACCCGGCGCCTGGACTGGTACCGGGTGACCCTGGATCTCGGCCCCGAGTGGCCCGCGCCGCAGGGTGGGGGATCTCAGCAGGCGACCCGGGCGGCTTAGCCGTGCATCGTCAATCCGCCGGACACGCTGATCACCTGCCCGGTCATGTACTCGGCGTCGTCGCTCGCGAGGAAAGCGACGATGCCGGGGACGTCCTCGGGCCGGCCGATGCGTTTCATGGGTATGGCGCGCTCCATCGCCTTCAGAACCTTCTCGCCGTCCTCGCCGGCGCCGAGGAACTCGGCGAGGAGCGGCGTGTCGGTCGGCCCGGGGCACACCGCGTTCAGCCCTACGCCTGTGCGCGCGAGCTCTCTCGCGACGCTCTTCGTGAACGCGATGATGCCGCCCTTGCAGGCGGAGTACACGGCCTCCATGGAAGATCCCACCCGGCCAGCATCGGACGCGATGTTCACCACCCTGCCGCGGCCCCGGTCACGCATGCCGGGCAGCACGACGTGGTGCATGTTCAGCGTGCCGCGCAGGTTGACGGCGATGATCGAATCCCACAGCTCCGGCGTCGTATCGAGAAAATTCGCGAATCGATCAAACCCCGCATTATTGACGAGTACGTCGATACCGCCCTGTTCGGATTCGACGGAAGCGACCGCCTCATTCACGGCGCCGTAGTCGGTGATGTCCACCGCGTGGGTGGATACGCGACGGCCCGGAGTCTTTATCTTTTCGCCGGCGGCGTGGACACGGTCGGCATCGCGATCGAAGAGCGCCACGTGGCAGCCCTCCTCGGCCAATCGCTCGGAGATCGCCGACCCGATCCCGCCGCCGGCACCCGTTACGAGCGCAACCCTGTCGGTCAGTCCACGCATGAGCGTCGGCACCTCACACCGGAGAATCCTTTGGAAAATCGGGTCGGCGCTTCTCTCGCAGGCTGTCGATGCCTTCGCGCACCTCGTCGCCGGCGAAACCCATGATCTCGAGGGCCAGGGACGCATCGAAGGACGGGCCCGCCAGGCGCAGCCAGTTGTTGAGCGCGTACTTGGTGAGACGGATAGCGCTCGGCGCGCCCCGGGCGAGCTTCGTGGCGACGTCCAGCGCGGTCTGATCGAGGGCGTCGTCCTCGACGCAGAGAGACACCAACCCGATGCGCTCGGCCTCCTCGCCTCCCAGGGACTCGCACGTGAGGAGGTAGTACTTGGCCTTCGCCATGCCGACCAGCAGCGGCCAGACGATGACCGAATGATCTCCCGCCGCGACGCCGAGACGGGTGTGGCCGTCGATGAAGCGTGCCGTCTTCGACGCGACGCTGATGTCGGCGACGAGCGCCGCGGCCAGGCCCGCGCCGACCGCGGGCCCGCGGATCGCGGAGATGATCGGCTTCGAGCAATTGATGACGTTGTAGACGATGTCCCGGGCCTCCTTCCAGACCGTGAGCCGGGTCTCCTGGCTCCGGCAGAGATCCTCAAGGACATCGAAGTCCCCTCCGGCGGAGAACGCATCGCCGGCGCCCGTCAGGATGACCGCCGACACGTCCCGGTCGGTATCGACGGCGCGCCACACCTCGGCGAGCTCCCTGTGCATACGCGCATCCACGGCGTTGAGCTTGCCGGGGTTGTCCAGGCGGATGCGCAGAACACGCTCGGCGGGGTAGTCGAACTTCAGCGACTCGAACGGGGCGTAGACGTCGGACATGGATGCCCTCCGGGACGAAGAATTGCGCGGGCCGCGCCCGCGCCGCTAAAGTACTGCCTTGCACGGGGAATTGATAGATCCCGGAAACGGGCCATAGAAACGGACCATAGACGAGGCCATGGCCAAGGACTATTCAGACAAAGAGCGCCGGGAGTTCACCGAGGCCAATCGACGGGCCTGGGACGAGGCGGCGCCGGTGCACGGCCGAACCAATCAGGCGAGGTTGGTCGCGGAGTTCTCGAACCCAGGTCATAACTCGTTCGAGGACCACTGCCTGGAGCGCCTGCGGGAGATCGGCGTAGAGGGAAAATCCGTCGCCCAGCTCGGCTGCAACAACGGCCGCGAGCTGCTCTCGCTCAAGAACATGGGCGCGGGCCACTGCGTCGGCTTCGACGCATCCGCCGCGTTCGTCGATCAGGCCCGGGAGCTCGCGGAGGCCTCGGGACACACGGACGTGGAGTTCGTGACGGCGGACATCTACGACATCCCCGCAAACAAGCAGGGCCCCTACGACATCGTCCTCACCACCATCGGCGTGATCGGCTGGATGCCGAATCTGGAAAAGTTCTTCGACGTGTTCGCGCGCCTTACACGATCCGGCGGGCACGTCTTCATCGAGGAGATCCATCCGGTCCTCCTGATGTATGAGGAAGGAGAAGGCGACGCGCCTTCCTATCTCGCGTACTCGTATTTCAGTGACGTGCCCTACGTCGAGACGTCAGGGCTCGATTACTACGAAGGGAAGAAGTACGACGCGAAGCCGGCCTACTCGTTCCAGCACACGCTGTCGCAGATCATGATGGCGGGCATCAACGCGGGATTCGCCCTCCAGCACTTCGCGGAGCTCGACTTCAATATCGGAGAGCTGTGCGCGGATCTGGAGCACGTCGAGGCGAATCCGCCGATGGGCATGACCATGGTGTGGTGGAAAGCCTGACTGGCGGAGCCTACGTCACCAGAGACTCAGGGACGCGTTCTCCCGAACGTGAGCCTCAATATACTGCTTGTAGTACTGAGCCACCCTGCGGGTAGTCTCGCCGCCGCCAGGCGGAAACTCGACTGTGACGCCGTCGTCCAGGCGCAGGCTGACGACCGGCATGACCTCCCGGGTCGCGCTCGTCACGAAGCACTCCGTCGTTCTCGGCAGATCCTTCGCGTGTACGTCCCGCTCGTTCAGCGTCAGCCCGTGTTGCGCGCAGGCCTCGCGCGCCGCCTTCTTGGTAATGCCGCGCAGATTCCCGGAGGCGCCGCCAGGCGTCACCAGATCGCCGTCCAGCACGAAAACGACGTTGCTATTCGACGCCTCCGTCACATAGCCGTCACGGTTGAGGATGATGCTCTCGTCCGCGCCGAGCTCCCGGGCCTGGGTGATGGCGATGACGTTGTTGAGGTAGTTGCCGCCCTTGATGTTGGGATCGAGGGCATCGGTGGGATTCCGGCGCACCTCGGGGACGGCCGCCTTCATGCCGACGCTGTAGAAGTCGGCGGACCACTCGGGGACCGAGTTCACGATGATGACGTAGCGGGTCTTCAGATCGGGGTTCGGGTACAGGTCCACCGGCCCCTCGCCGCGTGTGATCACGTAGCGCACGTAGACGTCTTTCTCCAGCGCTCCCGCGCAGCTCGCCGCGACAGTCTGCTTGATCTGCTCCGTAATTTCCTCGCGGCTCTGGGAGATATGCATGTGGATGAGGCGCGCGGAATTCTCCAGCCGCTCCCAATGCTCCTGATAAAAGAGCGGGACGCCCGAGTACGTGCGAAACACCTCGTAGATGGAGTCGCCATAGAGAAATCCACGGTCGAGTATGGGCACACACGCCTCAGCCGTGGGCGTGATGCGCCCATCGACGTTGCTCATGGTCTTGAACGTATCGCTCACTGGTAACTCCTCACATGACTGGACTACGCATCGGGAAGTCTCACTATCTCACAAACGTACCCGCGCAACGGGACTGAGCCGCTGACCGGATCGACGGCATCATGGCCGATCAACAGATTGAAGTTCGCGCTGCCCGGCCCAAACGGTTCGAATCCCGGAGCATCGATTTCCGGGCATGCCTGCCACCACCCGTGCTGTCCGCAAACTACTTGCGGGTCCAACGACTTGTCGAGACGGGCCCTGGCACGTACCCGGCCTTTGGGCGTTTCGATCGCGACCCAGTCGCCGGCTTCGATCTTGCGCGCCGCCGCCGCCGAAGGGTGGAGATCGACCAACGGATCGGGCGACCGTCGCCGTAAGCTCGGCAGGCCGCGGTGCTGACTCTCGCAATAGAGCGTGTCTTTCGCACAGGTCAGGACCAGAGGGAATCGTGTCGTTAAATCCGGCCTCGATTCGGGCCCGACCAGTGGTTCCTCGTAGTCCGGGAGCGCCGGGTAGCCTTCCTTCAGCAAAGTCTCCGAGTAGAGCTCGACCTTGCGCGAAGGCGTTTTGAAACCGCGCGGCAAGTCATCGGTGCGCTCGGCATACTTCTCATGACGAATTCGCAGCGCCACGCTCACACCGCTCGGATTGTCCCGCAATGATTCCAGCGCGACCCCGCTCGGCGCCAGCTGGTGGCGATAAGCGGCATCTATATCTCCATCCCAGAAATGGTGGCCCAAGCCGAGGCGGCACGCGAGATCGAAGACAATCTGGACATCGGAACGTGCTTCTCCGCGCGGTTCGACCAGCTTTCTACGCAATTGGATCAACGAACAGGCTGCTTCGCTTATCTCGAAGCCGACTTTCAATCCTTCGGATTCGAACGGGCTGGTCGTCGGCAGGACAATATCGGCCATCTCCGCGCTCGGGTTCAGGAACAGATCGACGTGGAGATGAAAACTCAGGGCTTCCAGGGCCTCCCGCCCGCGTTCGCCGTCGGCATGCGCGACGAGCAGGTTAGAGCCGAAACTGACGAGACCACGAACGGCGTAGGGTTGTTTGTCGAGAATCGCGCGATAGATGTCCGCCGAGGTCACATGGTCAAAACGTGAAGGACCAAGTGGTCGCTCGGCAAGCCCCAGGGTCTTGGCTCGCTGTTCGGCCGACAACAGCTCATCACCCTGGATATTGGCGCCGGGGGCCGCGGGAAACTGGACATTGCCACCTTTGCGATCGAAGCTTCCCGTCAGCGCGTAAACGAGGCCGATCGCACGCGCAATCTGGGTCGCGTTGGACTGTTGTTCGAGCCCGCTCCAAACCATGTAGGCAACCGGTCGCTCCTGCCAAAGCATTTCCGCCGTCCGTACGACTTGCTCGGCCTCGACGCCGGTGAGCCTTTCGACGACGTTCGGATCGTAACGGGCACATAGCTCGCTAAGGAGCTGGAACGTGGGCCGGCATGTCACGAGACCCTCCAAGGTCTCGATATCGTAGCTGCCGGACAGAGCGAGGTTCGCGGTGTCCGCGGCGTAGCCGCCCAGACTCGGATCAAAGGAGATTGGCCGCTCACTGACTTCATCCCAGGCGAGATAGTTCTCTGCCCCGCCAGCGCGGTCGAGATCCCGTTCGCGAAGAAAACGCCCGGTGTCGGCACGAACCAGCAGCGGGCCATTGGTCCAATCGCGAACGAACGCGTCGTCGTACCATCCCTGATCGATCATGACATGGGCGAGACCGAGTGCCAGGGCGCCGTCAGTGCCGGGTCGGACCCGTAGCCACTCGTCGGCCTTGCGCGCCAGGCCGGCTTTGCGCGGGTCCACGACGATCAAACGCGCACCGCGACTCTGTGCGGCCACGGTCGCCGTCGCGTGGGCAATCCGGGACACCGTCGGGTTATAGCCCCAGAACAGAATGCAGCCGGCATTCTCCAAATCGGGCATGCACTCGGCGGGAAGTCCGGCGCCGTAGGAGTAGATGTTGGCAAGATAACGCCCCCAACCGCAGAGCTCCATCGAAACGGCTTGATTGGGGCTGCCGAATGCCCGCCTCAAGCGACGGACCCAGTCTATGGAATCCGACAAGGCGGAGGTGGAGGGAGAGGCACTATTGAAGGCGACGGTCTCGGGACCGAAGCGATCCGATAGCTCCGTCAACTTTTTCGCTGCCGTGTCGAGCGCCTCATCCCAACTGATCCGCTGCCAGCCGGGATCGGCATCGCCTTTCGGACGCGTCCGTTTCATCGGGTAGAGCAAACGGTCGGGATGATAGACAA
>CBDTYP010000041.1:0-14120 GCA_965364645.1 uncultured Gammaproteobacteria bacterium
CCACCGGTGTTACCACCGGCGCGGTGCGCTCTTACCGCACCATTTCACCCTTACCCCGCCGTTGCCGGCGTGGCGGTATATTTTCTGTGGCACTTTCCGTAGGCTCGCGCCCCCCAGGTGTTACCTGGCACCCTGCCCTGTGGAGCCCGGACTTTCCTCCATGCCGTCGGCAACGCCGAGGCACAGCGACTGTCTGGCCGACTCCCGGGATCGAGTCTCGGGCCTGGGGGTCGTCAGATCAAGACGCGCGCTACTCTTCCTCGTCGCCGGCCGGGCCGGCAGCCTCGGAGAGGCCCGAGAGACCAATAGCCTGCCGGTAGAGCGCGTTGCGCTTGGCGCCGGTGACGCGGGCGGCCACGGATACCGCCTGCTTGACGGGCATCTCTTCCATGAGCGCGCGCAAGAGCTCCCCCGCCCCCTCGGCGGCACCCTCGTCGTCGCCGGCGGGCTCCGCGCCGGCGACCACGACGACGAATTCCCCCCGGCGTTGCTCCGGATGCGCCTCGAGCCTCGTGTGCAGCTCGGCGAGACTCCCGGCGACGATGGTCTCGTGGAGCTTGGTCATCTCCCGCGCAAGCACCGCGTCGCGGCCGGGGCCGAACGCCGCGCTCATGTCCGCCACGGACTGTAGAACCCGGCGCGGCGATTCATAGAAGATCAATGTGCGCTGCTCCGTCTGCAACGACTGGAGATGGCGCCGGCGCGCGCTCGCGCGGGTGGGCAGAAATCCCTCGAAGCAGAAGCGATCCGTCGCGAGCCCCGCCACGCTCAACGCGCTGATGGCGGCGCTCGGTCCCGGGACCGGCACCACCCTCAAGCCCCGCTCACGCAGCGCGGACACGAGTCGGAAACCGGGATCGCTGATGAGCGGCGTGCCCGCATCGGAGATGAGCGCGATGCCTTCGCCGGCGGCGACGCGCTCCACTACGCGCGTGACCTGCCGGGCCTCGTTGTGCTCGTGAAAGGACCGGCAGGCCGTCCCAATCCCGTAGTGGCCGAGGAGCTTGGCGCTGTGACGCGTATCCTCGGCGAGTATCAGGCTGACCGAAGAGAGCACGTCGACCGCCCGTGCACCGAGATCCTGCAGATTACCGATCGGCGTGGCGACGACGTACAGGGCGCCGCGATCGGCCGCGCTCCCCTTCGTCTTCTTCTCTTCGCGTCCACGTTCAACGCGCGCCACAATTTCAGTTCCCTAATTGAGAATTGGCGAGGTTTGGCGAGAATTGGGCGGCATTCTACGCCCTCGTCCTGCTCCGGTCGCGGCGCGGGGTTTTTGGCCCGTCCCGTGTCGCGGCGAAGACGCGTATCGGTAGGCCGATGGCGCGAGATCGCCACGATGGGGCCGCGGCGGGGCCGACAGGGTGGAAGCGAACGCGTCTTTACAGCACAATCCACGGCCACCTCCGCATCGAATGCGAGGCTGCGGCCCCGCATCTAGTCGGCGACTCATGTTCAACGCGCGCACTCTCGGCATTCTGGTACTCGCCATCTTCCTGGCCGCGGGCTGCGATACCGTTCCCCAGCGCAGCGACGCTGACGACGGCGAGACGACCCGCGTCGCCCGCGGCCATCTGCAGGCACGAGAGTATCTGCCGGCGGCGCAGGAATACCTGCGCCTGGCCGAGGGCTCGTCGGGGGATGCGGCCCTCGCCTACCGCTTCGATGCCGCGTCGGCGTTCGTTCTCGCCCACCGCCCGGAAGCAGCGCGTCAGATTCTCAACGATGCCGCGGGGCAGACTCTGCCGAGGGATCTTCAGGTCAGGAGAAACCTCGTCGAGGCGCAGCTCGCGCTCTTCGAGCAGCGCCCGGAGGATGCGCTCGCGCTGCTCGGCACGCCGCCGGCGGCGGATGCACCGGCCGAGCTGCAGGCGCGTTACCACGGCGTGCGCGCGGACGCGCTGGAAGCCACAGGCGAGCACATCCAATCCGCCCGCGAACGCGTACTGCTGGAGCTCCTGGTCACCGAGGGCGCGGCGCTCAACGAGAATCGGCGGCGCATCTGGGAGTCGTTGACGCAAGTCTCGCCGAAGGAGCTCGAGGCCGAGCACATCCCGCCCCCGAGTACCCTCGGCGGGTGGATCGAGCTCGCCGCCATCGGCGGCTCGACGGTGACCGATCCGAACGCGCTCGGTCAGGCGATCGCTCTCTGGCAGCACCGTTACCCGGGTCATCCCGCCGGTGAGAGCATCGTGCCGATGCTCATCGACGACAGCTATATCGCCTGGGCGCCGGCGCGCACCGTGGCGTTGTTGCTGCCATTCGAAGGAAAGTTCGCGAAGGCGGCGGACGCGGTGCGGGACGGTTTCATGGCCGCGTGGTTCGCCGACACCGACGTCGACACGCGGCCCACGGTGGTCGTGCGCGACACGTCGGGCGACGACGTACGCAGCATCTACGACCGCGCGGTGGAAGAAGGCGCGGACTTCGTCGTCGGACCGTTGCGGCGCACCGCGGTCACCCAGCTCGCCGCGTCCGGAGGACTGCCGGTGCCGACGCTGACCCTCAATCACGCCGACAAGTCTTCTACCGTCGCCTCGAGCGCCGGCGCGGGCACAATATCGGAGCCGGGAGCGACGATGACGGCGGGCGTACCCACGACCGGGCTCTATCAGTTCGCCCTGTCGCCGGAGTCCGAGGCCCGCCTGGTCGCGGAGTTCGCCTGGTTCGCCGGTCACACCAATGCAGCCGTGCTCGCCCCGGTAGGCGCGTGGGGGGATCGCGTCGCCGCGGCATTCGCCGACGCCTGGGAGGAGCTGGGCGGAACCGTGGTGGAGATTCAAGGCTATCTCAACGACGGCTCGGACATGTCGAGCCCGGTCAGAAAGGTGCTCAACGTGGACGAGAGCAATGCACGCTACCGCTCGTTGAAGCAGGTGCTCGGCGTGGACGTCAAACAGGAAACCCGGCGGCGGCGGGACGTGGATTTCGTATTCATGGCAGCCTTCCCGCGCCAGGCGCGGCAACTGCGCCCGCAGCTGGAGTTCCATCAGGCGCAGGATCTGCCGGTCTACTCCACCTCGCACATCTTCTCGGGCATCGTGGATGCGGAGGCGGACCGGGACATCGACGGCGTAATCTTCGGTGACATGCCCTGGGTGTTGGATCCCGCATCGAGCGGCGGGAATCTCCGCCGGGACGTCGAGTCACTCTGGTCCGACTCGTTGTCCACGTTCGTCCGTCTGTACGGCTTCGGCGCCGATGCCTACCATCTCGTCAAGGAGCTCGGCACCCTTCGCGCCCAGCAGTATGCGGAGTTCCAGGGCGTAACGGGCAATCTGTCCCTCAACGAGAACAATCAGATCGACCGCCGGCTCATGTGGGCGCGCTTCAGCAGGGGCACTCCGAGAATCATCGACGGCGGTGTGACTCCAATTCAATAGTGCGTCCCACTCGCGCCAGCACGGTCGCGCTCGGCGCCGGCGCGGAAGAGTCCGCCTGCTGCCATCTTCTCGATCGGGGACTCCGACTGATCGCCCGCAACTATCGCTGCCGGTACGGCGAGATCGATCTGATCATGTGCGACGATTCGGACAACAGTTCGACAATAGTCTTCGTCGAGGTGCGCATGCGCAGCCGGACAGACTTCGGGAGCGGTGCGCAGAGCGTGGACTCGAGGAAGCAGGGGCGCCTCCTGCGAAGCGCCGAGCACTATCTGAAGCGCCACGCGACGCTGCTGGCGCGCTGCCGCTTCGATGTCGTATCGATTCACCGAGCAGGGAACGAGCATCGGATCAACTGGATTCAGAACGCATTTGGCGCTTGACGGCCACGCTTCCGTAGGAGCGAGCTTGCTCGCGAACCGGCATCATTCGCGAGCAAGCTCGCTCCTACAGGAGGGCAACTTCGCGATAGAGGGACGCGTCGCTTTCGCTGAAGCAGCACGCGACGACCTCGGTGAAGCGTTCATCGAATTCCCGCATCACGGACGTGGCGACCATGGCGGCCTCCCGCGCCGGATAGGCGTAAATCCCGGTGCTGATCGCCGGGAACGCGATACTCGCGAGGTCATGCTCCAGGGCGATCTCGAACGAGCGCCGGTAACAACTTTCGAGCAACGCGGGTTCACCGCTCTGCCCTCCCTGCCATATCGGTCCCACGGTGTGAATGACGAACCTTGCGGGCAGAGCGTAGGCGCGGGAAATCTTCGCCTCGCCTGTCCCGCATCCACCGAGAGCTCGACACTCCTCCAGAAGCTCGGGACCAGCGGCTCTATGGATCGCGCCGTCCACGCCTCCTCCGCCCAGAAGAGAGCTGTTGGCGGCATTGACGATGGCGTCGACATGTAGTTCAGTGATGTCTGCGACCTTGATTGTGACCATGATTTACTATTGCACCTCTGAAACGCCGTGTGGCTCGTCCCCGAGAACCTGATCCTGCTCGCCGTTCTCGCCGGCGTGCTGTTCTTCTGGCGGAATACTCTGCGCGCCCGCGAAGAGGCCATTCGCGCGAGCCGCACGGCCTGCAAGGTTCGCGGACATCAGTTCCTCGATGATACGGTGTCTCTCGCGCGCCTGGGGGTTTCACGGGGAGCGCAGGGCTGGCCGCATCTGCGTCGCACCTACGAGTTCGAATTCAGCGCCGATGGTTTCGAGCGTATCGTCGGCAGCGTCACCGTGTTCGGCTCCCGGGTGGAATCGGTGTATCTGCCGGAAGGCTCGCGAGAATTCTGAATTACTTCACTATGCGCAAGGATGGCTTGTCCTTGCCCTTCTTTCCCGCCTTCCTATCGCCCTTGCCATCGCCCTGGCCATCGCCGTCGTTGTTGCCCTTGTCGCGATTCCTGTCATGACCCTCGGGCTCCGGCGGCGGATCATCCAGATGCTCTTCCTCGCCGAACGACATACCCGCCCCGTTCTCCCGCGCGAAGATCGCGAGGACGGCACTCGTCGGCACGCTCACCTGGAACGACTTTCCCCCGAAGCGTGCGTCGAAAACGATCCACTCGTTGTCCATGGAAAGGCCGTGCACCGCGGCGGCGGAAATATTCAACGAGATCTGACCGTCCTTCACGTACTCGGGCGGCACGTGAACACCTTCCGATTCGGCGTTCACCACGATGTGTGGCGTGAGATCGTTATCGAGGATCCACTCGTGGATGGCGCGAATCAGGTAAGGGCGGCTGGAGGTCATTGGGCGCTGCCATCACGTCGGTGGGCGTCGGTGTGAGTCGATGGGGCGTCAGCGCTCGCCCATCTCCCTTTCGACATCCGAAAGGCTCGCCTCGAACGCCTCGCGTTCGAACAGTCGCTCCGCATACTGGAGAATCGGCTTCGCCTGGCGCGGCAGGCTCACCTTGTAGTACGGCAGACGCCAGAGAAGCGGCGCGAGATAACAATCCGCGAGGGAATAATCGTCGGCCATGAAATGGGCTTTCTGGGAGAATATCGGCGCGACCGCGGTCAGGTGATCCCGCAGGCTCTTGCGAGCGGCGTCGACCGCCGCACCCTCGCCCGTCTCGATTTTAGACACCAGGCTGAAGATATCCCGCTTGATCCTGTATCGATACAGCCTGTTGCTCGCACGGGCGACGGGGTCGACCGGCATGAGCGGCGGGTGGGGAAAACGCTCGTCCAGATACTCCATGATGATCTGCGCCTCGTAGAGCACGAGCTCCCTGTCCACCAGGGTGAGAATCGTGTTGTAAGGATTCAGATCGTTGAGATCCTCGGGCCTCTCGTCCGTGGTGACCGTATGGATTTCCACATTGATCGCTTTCTCGGCAAGCACGAATCGAACGGCGTGACTGGCCGGATCGGAGGCGTCCGAATACAGCGTCATCACGGATCTACGATTGGCTAGCATCGCCATAGAAAAGTCTCCAAGGGCATCCAGTCACCCAATTGATTGTACAACCCTTGTCAAGAGGTCAGAGGAAATGGAATGCGCGGGGCGGCTCCCGATGGGGTCGCCCCCCGTCGCGACGGTGTCAATGCACGTCTCTCCAGTATTCCTTGTAGAGGGCACGTGCGATCAGTGCGAAAACGGCGAGAAGTATGATGGCCCAGTAGCCCGCCTTGAAACGGGTCACCTTGGCGGGTTCGCCCACGTAGTCGAGGAAGTTCACCAGATCCCGGACCGCCTTTCGAAACTCGGCGGGCTGCATCTCGCCAGGGATGCTGACCTCGAGCATGTCCGTGACGCGCGCGGTCGAGCCGTCCTTCATGTGCAACGCGGTGGTCACCTCGAAGCCTTTGTCGTCGGGCTCGATCTTCTCGATGCGCTCGGACTCGACGTCGGCCGGTCGATCCGCCTTGACGTAGCTCTGCACGCCCTGGAGCGGCCAGAGCACGTGGGGCATACCGACATCGGGGAACATGAGGTTGTTGACGCCGAAAGGACGCGCGGGATTGGCGTCCGCGTAGAACGTCGTCAGGTATGTGTAGAGCCAGTCCACGCCCCGCGCGCGGGCAATCACCGATAGATCGGGTGGCGGGACACCGAACCAGCCGGACGCATCGTCCGCCTGCATGGCGATCGTCATTGGATCGCCGATCTTGTCGGTCGTGAACATGAGGTGCTCCGCTACCAGATCCTGATCGAGCCCGATGTCATCGGCCAGGCGACTGTAGCGCATGAACTCCACGGAATGACAGCCCATGCAGTAGTTGACGAAGACCCGGGCGCCGTTCTGCAACGACTTCTTGTTCGTGAGATCCGTGTTGGCGTCCATCGGCGTGATGCCGCCGCCGGCCCCCAGCGTTACGAGAGGGAAGAGACAGAAGACGATTGTGGCAATGATCCTTTTCATCTTCACGTCACCCGCTCGGGAACCGGCTTCGGTTCATTCAACTTCGTGTACATGGAGCCCAGGACGAATACGACGTAATAGCCGATCACCAGCACCGAGCTCATGACCATCAACGTCGCCTTTTCCGAGTCGTACCTGATGACGTCGAAGAACAGGAACAGAACGGCGACGATACCGAGCACCGTGTAGTTGAAGCTCGCCGTTCGCTCCTTCGTATAGAGCCACATGATGAGGAAGAACGAGAAGTAAAGCTCCCCGAGGCGGAAACCGAGCTCGGAACCGCCAGCGGTCGGCGCCTGCGTGCCCAGGTATCCCAGGATGATGAAGACCACCACGAAGGAGCCGAGCAGCAGCCGGAACAACGTGCCTCGATAGCGAATGGATTTGATCGGGTTACGGTCGAGCCAGGGCAGGATGAAGAACACCAGCACCGAAGCGAACATGGCGATCACGCCGGTCAGCTTGTCGGGGATGGCCCGCAAGATGGCGTAGTAAGGTGTGAAGTACCAGACCGGCGCGATGTGCTCGGGCGTCTTGAGCGGATTCGCCGGGACGAAGTTCGGCTGCTCGATGAAGTAGCCGAAGAACGTCGGCGCGAAGAACAAAACGGCGGCGAACAGGATCAGACATATCGCGGTGCCGTAGATGTCCTTCACCGTGTAGTAGGGGTGAAATGGAATGCCGTCGCGCGGGATACCATTCGCGTCCTTGTCCTTCTTTATCTCCACGCCGTCCGGATTGTTCGAGCCGACCTCGTGCAGCGCCATGACGTGGGCGCCGACCAGGGCGAGCAGGGCCAGGGGCACGGCCGCCACGTGGAGCGCGAAGAAGCGGTTCAGGGTCGCGTCCGCAACCACGTAGTCGCCTCTGATCCATAGCGTGAGCGGTTCACCTATCCCGAAGGGCAGCGCGCCGAACAGCGAGATGATTACCTGCGCACCCCAGTAGGACATCTGTCCCCACGGCAGCAGATAACCGAAGAATCCCTCGACCATCATGCAGAGATAAATGAGCATGCCGATAACCCACAGGAGCTCCCGGGGGTTCTTGTACGAGCCATACATCAGGCCGCGGAACATGTGCAGATAGACGACGAGGAAGAAGAACGATGCGCCGGTCGAGTGCATGTACCGGATGAACCAGCCCATGGGCACTTCGCGCATGATGTACTCGACCGATGCGAACGCCTCCGCCGCACTCGGCTTGTAGAACATGGTGAGCCAGATACCGGAGGCGATCTGAATCACCAGCATCAACAGCGCGAGGGAGCCGAAGTAGTACCAGAAATTGAAGTTCTTGGGCGCGTAGTAGTTCGCCAGGTGCTCGTTCCAGAGCTTCGAGAGCGGGAAACGGGCATCGATCCAGGCGAGCAATCCGATCAACATCCCTTTCATCACGCGCTCCCCTCGTCGGCGCCAATCAGAATACGCGTATCGCCGACATACTGGTGGGGCGGAACCACCAGATTGGTGGGCGCCGGGACGCCCGCGTAGACACGGCCCGCATAGTCGAACTTCGAACCGTGGCAGGGGCAGAAGAATCCGCCCGGCCACCCCGTCCCCAGCGGCGGCTCGTCCTGCTTGATATAGGACGGCGCGCAACCCAGGTGAGTGCAGATGCCGATGAGCACGAGAACTTCAGGCTTGATGGAGCGGAACTCGTTGCGCGCATAGGCTGGCTGCTGATCCTGAGTGGATTCCGGGTCTCGGAGCCGGTCGTCGATGCCCGGCAGCGCCTCGAGAATCTCGGGCGTGCGACTGACGATCCATACGGGCTTGCCCCGCCACTTCTCGGTGAGCATCTGGCCGGGTTCCAGCTTGCTGATGTCCACCTCGATGGGGGCGCCGATGGCGCGGGCCCGCTCGCTCGGCTGCCAGGCCGCCACGAAGGGCACGATCGTGCCGACGGCGGCGGCGCCACCGACAACCGCTACGCTCGCGGTGAGAAAGCGACGCCGACCGGCATCTACATCGGTACTCATCGTTCAGATTGCTCCTTGGTGCGCCTTAATTCGCTCGAGATCGAGATCGTGCCTGTGGAGGTGCTATTGTTGTTGCGGTTTTGGGTCGATTCCAGGCTGGGTGCGAAGCGCTTACCGTCTAACCCACTAAGAATCCTATAAACCCCGCATTGAGGTCAAGTGGACACCCCGGGGAACGGCCATCGGCACTCGGGGGCGAATCATATGCGATTGGCGACGGCGTTCAAGTTTGCCTTCTCGTCGGTGACGGCCGGGCTCGCGCTCGCCTTCGTCGTCCTGGCGCTGAGACCCGAGTGGATCCCACACCTGGCCGGGGGCCCGGCCACGCCCGGCGGGGATGTTGTCTCCTACGCCCGGGCCGTGACCCTGGCCACCCCCGCCGTGGTCAACGTCCACACCGCCAAGGCCGTGACGGCCCTGCCGAGCCCGCTGCTGAATGACCCCTTCTTCAAGCGCTATTTCTCGGACTCCCCCCCGGCATCACCCCCCCGCATCGCCCGGAGCCGCGGATCCGGGGTCATCATGAGCCCAGAGGGGTTCGTCATCACCAACCATCACCTGATCCGCGGCGCCGACGAGATCCGGGTCATGCTCCAGGACGGCAGGGAGGCTAGCGCCACGCTCTTCGGCGCGGATCCGGACACCGATCTGGCGGTGCTCAAGATCGCGCTAGGGCGTCTCCCGGCCATCACCGTGAACGAGGCCCGCCGGCCCCGGGTCGGCGACGTGGCGCTGGCCATCGGCAATCCCTTCGGCGTCGGCCAGACCGTCACCATGGGCATCGTCAGCGCCACCGGTCGCGACCGTATCGGCCTCAACACCTTCGAGGACTTCATCCAGACCGACGCGGCCATCAACCCGGGCAACTCCGGCGGGGCCCTCATCAACCCCTACGGTGAGCTCATCGGCATCAACACCGCGGTCTACGCCGACGTCAACGGCTCCCAGGGCATCGGCTTCGCCATCCCGGCGACCCTCGCGAGCCGGGTCATGCAGGAAATTGTGGATCACGGCTACGTCGTGCGGGGCTGGCTCGGCATCGAGGTGCAGGCCTTCTCCGGCGCCGACGCGGACCGGCCCCTGGAGGTAACGGTCGTCAACGTTCTGCCGGATACCCCCGCCCGGGCGGCGGATCTCAGGGCCGGAGACATACTGATCAGGGTGGACGACACGCCCGTCATCGATCCCAGGAGCGCACTCAACGCCATCGCCCGGGTGCGGCCCGGCGATGCCGTGACCCTTGGCATACTGCGGGGCGGCGCCCCCCGGGATCTCGAGATCACGGTGGCGCAGCGGCCGCCGGAAGGCTAGTCTGGCGCTGATTCCGGAACGCGGAGGGGGCCGCCATGGGACACGATCTCCGATTTCAGACGCTGTTGCTGCCGAACGCATCCTGGGATGAGCTCCTCGGACGCTACCAGAGGTGCGAGCAGCTGGGTTTCGACATCGCCGGCATGGCCGATCACTTCGTGGACTGGACCAACCCGCCGAGTCCCTGGTTCGATCTGTGGACCCTCGCCGCCGCGGTGGCGGCGAAGACCGAGCGCATCCGGCTCTCGACCCTGGTCGCCCAGATCCCGCTGCGCGGCCCCGCCATGTGCGCCCGGCAGGCGCTGTCGGTGGATCACATCTCCAACGGGCGCCTGGAACTCGGGCTCGGCCTCGGCCTCACGTCGGACCCCTCCTACGCAATGATGGGGATCCCCAATTGGGACAATCGGGAGCGCGTGGCGCGTTTCACTGAGTACGTCGAGATCGTCGATCAGATGCTGAGCAACGAGGTCACCAGCTACAAGGGGAAGTACTACGAGGTCGAGGAGGCGGTGCTGAACCCCCGGCCGCTGCAGAAACCCCGGCCGCCGATCATGATTGCGGCCATGGGGCCCGTCATGTTGAAGAAGGCGGCGCGCTACGCCGACATCTGGAACAGCCTGAGCTTCGTGGAGAGCTTCGAGGATCAGATGGCGGAGACCCGCGACAGAATCGCGAAGGTCGACGCGCACTGCGCCGCCATCGACCGGGATCCGGGGACGCTCCGCCGCTCCTATCTCATGTTCGACGCCAACGCGCGAAAGAGCGGCGGGAAGTTCTGTTACTACGAGTCGGAGTCGCTGTTCGTCGACATGGTCGGGCGCATCAGAGAGCTGGGAATGACGGACATCGGCTTGTACTACCCCATGACCGAAGAGCAGGTACCGAAGTTCGAGAAGATCGCCACCGAGGTCATCCCCGCGCTCAGGCAGCAATAACCTCCTCGAGGGCGGCGAGGAAGGCGGCGTTCTCCTCCGGGAGTCCGACCGTGACTCGCATGCAGTCCCGCAGCAGCGGGCTCGCCCCGCCGACATCCTTCACGAGCACGCCGCGCTCGCGCAGCGCCGCCACGGTCGCGCTGCCACTCCCGGTTGCCGTGCGCACGAGCAGGAAGTTCGCACTGCTCGGCCAGACCTCGATGCTGTTCATGGCCTCGAGCCGCGCGTAGAGCGTATCCCGATCCCGGACGATCTGCCGGGTCTGCTCCTGAAACAGCGCGTAGTGCTCGAGGGCGAGCTCGGCGCTCACCTGGGAGAGCACGTTGAGATTGTAGGGAAGGCGCAGCTTGTCGAGCTCGCCGATCCACGCGGGCGCCCCCGCCAGCACGCCGAGACGCAGCCCGGCGAGGCCGAGCTTCGACACGGTGCGCAGAACCAGCAGATTACTCCGCGCTTCGAGGCGCGGGAGAAAGCTCTTCTCGGCAAATGGCGCGTAGGCCTCGTCGACGACGACGACCCCCGGGCTCGCATCCAGGATGGCTTCCACGTGGGCGGCGTCGAACAGGTTGCCGGTCGGGTTGTTCGGATAGGCGATGAAGGTGAGCGCCGGCTCGTGCTCGGCGATGGCCTCGAGGGTCGCGTCCAGAGCCAGGCTGAAGTCCGACCCATCGAGAGCCACGCTCTCGAACCGCCGGCCCGTCGCGCGGGTCACCAACGCGTACATGGCGAAGCTCGGATCCGGCGCGAACACGACGCTCTCCGGGCCGCCGATGGCCAGGATCAGGAGCTGGATGAGCTCGTCAGATCCGTTGCCGAGAAGCAGGTCCGCGGACGCCGGCACGTCCAGCACCTCCCGGAGACGCTCCTTCAGCGGTGCGGCCTTCGGGTCGGGATAACGGTTGACGTCGACTGCGCGCAATCGATCGATCCATTCGTCTTTCAGTTCCGGCGGCCAGGGATAGGGATTCTCCATGGCGTCGAGCTTGACGAGCCCGGTGGCGTCGGCGACCGCGTAGGCCGAGAGCGCGCGCACCTCCGGCGCGATCAGGCGCGCGATGAGCGCGTCGATGTCTCTTTCGTTCCCGGAGCTCATGGGTCGCCCCCGTCGTCCACATGGTCCCCATGGCCCGGCAGGCGCAGCTCCGCGGAACGCGCGTGGGCCGTCAGGCCTTCGCCGCGGGCGAGCGTCGCCGCGGTGGGCGCGAGGCCCGCGGCCCCCTCGGGCGAGCAGCCGATGAGGCTGGTGCGCTTCTGGAAGTCGTACACCCCCAGGGGCGAGGAGAAGCGCGCGGTGCTGGCGGTCGGCAACACGTGGTTGGGGCCCGCGCAATAATCGCCGAGGACCTCCGGTGTGTGGTGTCCGAGGAACACGGCGCCCGCGTGGCGGATGCCCGGCAGGAGTCCCTCGGGATCATCCACGGCAAGCTCCAGATGCTCCGGCGCGATGCGATTGGCGAGCGCCACGGCCTCGTCGAGATCCCGCACCCGGACGAGCGCGCCCCGGGAGGCGAGCGCGCTTGTGATGATGTCGCGCCGCTCCATGGTGGGCAGCAGGCGATCGATGGCCGCGTCGACGGCATCGATGAAATCCCCGTCGGGGCAGAGCAGTATCGCGCGCGCCTCCTCGTCGTGCTCGGCCTGGGAGAAGAGATCCATGGCGATCCATTCGGCGGATGCGCTCCCGTCGCTGATGACGAGGATCTCCGAAGGACCGGCGACCATGTCGATGCCGATAACGCCGAACAGCTGCCGCTTGGCCTCCGCCACGTAGGCATTGCCGGGACCCACGACCTTGTCCACCGCGGGCAACGTGTCGGTCCCGAAGGCGAGCGCCGCCACGGCCTGGGCGCCGCCCACCGTGTAGACGGCGTCGACGCCGACCACGTGGGCGGCCGCGAGGACGAGATCGTTCAACGCCCCGTCCCGGGCGGGCACGGTCATGACGACCTCGCCGACGCCGGCGACCCGGGCCGGGATCACGTTCATCAGCACGGAGGATGGATAGGCCGCCTTGCCGCCGGGCACGTACACCCCCACCCGGTCGAGCGGCGTTACCTGCTGCCCGAGCAAGGTGCCGTCCGACTCCCGGTAGCTCCAGGACTCCTGGCGCTGGCGCTCGTGGTAGGCACGGATGCGCGCGGCGGCGAACTCGAGCGCGTCGCGCTCGGCGGATTGCAGGCCTTCGAACGCGGTCTCGAGACGCCTCGTGTCGAGCCGCAGCGATCCGGCATCGGCCGGATCGAGGCCGTCGAATCTGTGCGTGTACTCGAGCAGCGCCGCATCACCGCGGGTACGCACATCCTCGACGATGTCGCCGACGATCTTCGCGACGTCCGCGTCCCTTCCAACCTCGGCGCCCAGGACATCGCGGAAGCGGTCGTCGAAGTCCCCGTCGCCGGTGGCGAGGCGCCGCATGCCGCTCATCGCGCAGCCGCTCCCTCCGCACCGTCGCCCGCTATCGTGTCCGCCAGGGCGTTGATGAAGGCCCGCATGGGCGCGTGCTTCATCTTCATGGACGCCTTGTTGGCGATGAGCCGCGAGCTGATGGCGCACACCTCATCGATCTCCACGAGTCCGTTGGCCGCGAGCGTTCCGCCGGTGTCCACCAGATCGACGATGCAATCGGCGAGCCCGACGAGTGGGGCGAGCTCCATGGAACCGTACAGCTTGATGATCTCCGCCTGCACACCGGCGGCGGCGAAATAACGACGGGTGGTATCCACGTACTTGGTCGCGACCCGCGGACGCCTGGGCAGAGCGCCGGCCCCGGCCCGTACCGCGACCACCATTCGGCATCGGGCGATACCGAGGTCCAGGGGCTCGTAGAGTCCGTCGCCGCCGTGCTCCTGCAACACGTCCTTGCCGGCGATGCCGAGATCCGCCGCGCCGTGCTCGACGAAGGTCGGCACGTCCTGGGCCCGCAGGACCATCAGCCGCACGTCGTCCCGGTTCGTCTCGAACACGAGCTTGCGGCTCGTATCCGGATCGTCATCCGGACGCACACCGGACGCTGCGAGCAGCGGCAGCGTTTCGCCGAGAATGCGGCCCTTGGAGATCGCGATGGTCAGCATGTGAGAGCGTCTGGTTAGCCGGGGACGCGTCGGATGCGGGCGCCGAGCTTGGCGAGCTTCTCCTCGAT
>CBDTYP010000042.1:0-13961 GCA_965364645.1 uncultured Gammaproteobacteria bacterium
TTCGACTGGGAAGAGCCGCTGTCGAAGGTGCTCGGCGATTCACTCGCCCACGAGCTCGGTCGGGGCATACGCGCGTTCGCGACGCAGCTGGGCGCGGCAGCCGGCACGCTCGCCGGCGACGTCGGCGAGTACTTGCGCGAGGAGCGCCGGGTGAGCCCGACGCGGCTGGAGGTCGACGACTTCGCCGCCGGGGTGGACATCACGCGCGACGACGTCGAGCGGCTCGAGGTCCGCATCGCCAGGCTCGCGGGCCGCACCGGAGGATTCGAATCTTGATCCGGTTTCGCCAAGCCCTGCGGCTGATTTACATCAACGCCGTTCTCATTCGTCACGGACTCGACGAGATTATCCTGACGACGCCGCTGCTGCGCCCGGTGCGTTTCCTGCTCTACCTCCTGCCCTGGAACTGGGTGCGCAGGAATCGTGCGCCCCGGGCGCTGCGGCTGCGCCGTGCCCTCGAGGATCTCGGACCCATATTCGTAAAGTTCGGACAGATTATGTCCACTCGGAGGGACCTCCTGCCGGAAGACATCGCGGACGAGCTCGCGAATCTGCAGGATCAGGTGCCGCCGTTCCCGGGCGCGCAGGCGCGGGCGATTATCGAGCGCGCCCTCGGTGATTCGATTGAGAATCTGTTTGAGGACTTCGACGAGACACCGCTCGCCTCCGCCTCGATCGCCCAGGTCCACTCCGCACGGCTGAAGGACGGCCGGGAGGTGGTAGTGAAGGTGGTGCGGCCCGATATCGAGGTCGTCATTCGCCGCGACGTGGGCCTTCTGTATCTCGTTGCCGAGCTCGCCGAACGCTATTGGCGGGAGGGACGCCGTCTGCATCCCCGTCAGATCGTTGCCGAGTACGAGGTCACTATCCTCGACGAGCTGGACCTGATGCGCGAGGGCGCATCGGCGTCGCAGCTGGGCCGCAACTTCCAGGACTCGGAGCTCCTGCAGGTCCCGGAGGTATTCTGGGAGTACACGCGCCCGAACGTCATGGTCATGGAGCGTGTGTCGGGAATCCCCATCAGCGACATCGACACCCTGAGGGCCGAGGGAATCAATCTCCGAGTGCTGGCCGAGCACGGCGTAGAGATATTTTTCACCCAGGTCATGCGGCACAATTTCTTCCACGCCGACATGCATCCGGGAAACATATTCGTCGCGCGGGGTAATGCGGACAATCCGTGCTACGTGGCCGTGGACTTCGGCATCATGGGTAGCCTGACCCCGGAGGACCAGCGCTATCTCGCGGAGAACTTCATCGCTTTCTTCAACCGTGACTATCATCAGGTGGCGGAGCTCCACGTGCTCTCCGAGTGGGTCCCCGCGGACACGAGGGTGAACGAGTTCGAATCCGCGATCCGCAGCGTGTGCGAGCCCATATTCGAACGTCCGCTCAAGGACATCTCGTTCGGCCAGCTTCTTCTCAGATTGTTTCAGACGGCGAGGCGCTTCCACATGGAGGTGCAACCGCAGCTGATACTGCTCCAGAAGACTCTGTTGAACATCGAGGGGCTCGGGCGGCAGCTCTACCCCGAACTCGACCTCTGGCAGACGGCCAAACCGTTTCTCGAGCAATGGATGCGCGAGCAGCTGGGGCCGGGGGCGCTGGTGCGCGAGCTGAAGACCCACGCCCCGCGTTGGGGCGAGACGTTGCCCGCACTGCCGGGACTGGCCCACGAGGTGCTGAGACAGGCGCGCAGCGGAAAGCTGCGCGTGGAGATTGCGCCGACGGAGATCGACAAGATCCGCCGCGAGATGCGCCGTTCGAATCAGCGCACGGTGCTCGGGGTAGTGGGGACCGGTCTCGTCCTGTCGGCGGTGCTGTTACTGGCGGCGCAGGAGGGTGGTGCGGCCGACGCGGGCTCGGTGCCCTTGATGACGTGGGTGCTCGGCGTGCTCGGCGGCTACATGATCATCGCCGCGCTGCCCTGGAGCGACTGAGCGTCACCGGCCCCGTCAACGCCGCTTGCCGGAGCGCGTGTTGGCGGCGAACCGGGGCTGTCCGGCGCCGGACGGTGACGGCCCTCGTGCCTGCACGTCGGCGCGTCTCTCCCGCCTCGTGATCAGCTCCTGAACGGAAACGAGCTCGACACCGTAGTACGACGGTTTCAGGAGCACGTTGCGCAATACGCTCAAGGTCTCCGGGTAGGGGTGTCCGATACCGAGGCCGGTGCCCTGGTCTCGCGCGATCTCGATCAGGCGCAGGAACTGCCTGTGGATGAGCTGCGTGTCGGCGTCCGCGTCGAGAAACACGTCCCGGCCGATGGCGGGAAGGCCGGCCTGTCGTGCCGAATCCAACGCGACGCTGTGGGACGTCGTCAGGCTGTCGACGAAGTAGAGCTCGCCGGTCGTCTTCACCCAGTCCATGACCCATTCCATGGCCACGGAGTTGCTGGTGAGCGCGCTCCCCATGTGGTTGTTGAGTCCGCTCACGTGGGGGACCGAGGCGAGCCCGGCGTCGAGGACCGCTCGGATCTCCGCCTGCGCCATGCTCCGGGTCAGCCCGCCGGGTCCGAGCGCCTTCCCGACGGACGATGCCATGGGCACGTGCAGCAGCACTTCCTTGTCGAGCTGGAAGGCGATGCCGGCGAGGCGGCTCCCGTAGGGCGTATGGGGCAACACCGCGTAGGCGACGGGACCCGGAAGCTCGATGGCCCGCAGGCCGTCGAGACGGCGGTAGCCGAGGTCGTCGATGATGATGCTGATGGCGGGCAGCTCGGCGCTCTGGTCCGTCTCCTGGTCGATTACCGGGTCGACTACCTGGGCGTTGCCGGCGCCGGTGAATCCGACGAGACAGGTAAGCAACAGGCCGCGGACGCGGCCCGAAAGGCACCCGCCGAACGAACCCGCGGCGCTACCCACGACGCGCCTCCCGCGTCATGGGGGATTCCCCTGCCCGTGGCACCGTCAGGAGTTGCGCTTCTGCAGGATCGAGAGCCCCTTCAGTAGATTCAGCGCCTCGTACACGGCGTAATCCCGTCGCGCGAGAGGTGCTCTGGCCTTCTTGTCCTTCTCCGCGTCCTGGCCGCTGCCTTTCTTGTCACCCTCACCTTCGAGATGACGGGCGAGGTCCGCTTCCTTGATGCGCGCCGTCGCCGGCTTGTCGGCATCCGCCAGGGTCAGGTTCTCCAGCTCGATGTCGGGTGAGATCCCCTTGGCCTGGATCGAGACTCCTGACGGCGTGTAGTACTTGGCGGTCGTCAGCTTCAGCGCCGAGCCGTTGTCCATGGGCAGGATCGTCTGCACGGATCCCTTTCCGAAGGTCTTCTGGCCCATGATGATGGCCCGTTGGTGGTCCTGCAGCGCGCCCGCGACGATCTCCGAGGCGGAAGCCGAGCCGCCGTTGACCAGAACGACCATGGGGGCGCCGTCCAGGATGTCCGTCGGCTTGGCGTTGAACTTGAGCTTGGCATCGTCGAGGCGGCCCTCGGTGTAGACGATGATGCCGTCCTTCAGGAAGGCGTCACTGACCGAGACGGCGGCGCTGAGAACGCCGCCGGGATTGTTGCGTAGATCCAGTATGAGACCCTTGAGAGGCCCGCCCGCCGTGTTCTCCAACTTGGCCAGCGCCTCCTGGAGATTGTCACCGGTGCGCGACTGAAACTGGGAAATGCGCACGTAGCCGTAGCCGGGATCGAGCATGTCGCTCTTGACGCTGGTGACGCGTATGACGTCCCGGGTAATCGTAATCTTCAGCGGCGCGTCCTCGCCGTCGCGCACGATCGTGAGAACGATGTCGGTGCCCGGCTTGCCGCGCATGATCTTCACGGCGTCGGAGAGGGCCATGCCCTTGACCGGCGTGTCGTCGAGGCGGATGACCAGGTCACCGGCCTCCACGCCGGCGCGATCCGCGGGCGTGTCGTCGATGGGGGAGATGACTTTCACGAAGCCGTCCTCCATGCCCACCTCGATACCGAGACCGCCGAACTCTCCGCTCGTGCCCGCCTGCAACTCCTTGTAGTCCTCGGGGACCAGATAGGCGGAGTGGGGATCCAGCCCGGCCAGCATGCCGCGGATGGCATTCTCGAGCAGGGCCTTGTCCTCGATGGGCTCGACGTAATCGTTCTTGATCTTGGCGAAGATCTCGGTAAACGTCCGGAGGTCCTCGAGCGGCAGGGTCTCGGTCTCGTTCTTGCCGGCGAGCACCCCTTCCCCGAGCGTCAGCGAGGCGCCCAACAGGGCCCCGAATGCGAGCACGGGCATGCTTCGGAACAGCGATTTCATTGAATCCTCCAGGCGCCGAGCGCCATCGAATAAACAAGCATACTAGATGCGCAGGCGGAAATCCGCCACACGGGCCGCCCCGAGCCGGGCCGTCTGCTCGGCCGGGCCCTTGCCGCACCAGCGCATCGGGTTCACCGGCGTGCCGCGGTGGCGGATCTCGAAATACAGTCCGCTGGACTCGCGCCCGCCGCTGTCTCCCACCAGGCCGATGCGCTCGCCTGCCGCGACCCAGTCGCCGACATCCTTGAACAGCGACTCGCTGTGCCCGTAGAGGCTCATGTAGCCGTCGCCGTGCTCGATGATCATCAGCAGGCCGAATCCGCGCAGCCAGTCCGCGAAGGCCACGCGCCCGTGGGATACCGCGTGTACGGGCGTTCCCGGTCGTGCCGACACCAGCACGCCCTTCCAGCTTAGGTCCCCGCCGGCGCGGGGAGTTCCGAATCTGTAACGAATGCTGCCCACGGTTGGCCAGGGCAGCTTGCCTTTCAGCTCGCGAAACGGTACCTGCCCGACGTCAACCGGCGGCATCTCGGCCGGCACTCTCGCCAGCTCCCTGGCCAGCTCTTTTACCAGCTCCTCGAGCTTCTGCTCGTCCTGTCGCAGCCGCGTGAGGCGCGCACTCTGGTCGACGAGCTCGTCTGCGAGCCTGGCGACGACATCCCGTCGCCGGCGCCGCTCTTCCGTGAGGCGCTCCCGGGCCGCGCTCTTTCGATCCCGCAGGCGTGCGAGCTCGGTGCTGTCGCGGGCAATGCTTTCCTTGATATCGGCCAGTTCCCGGAGATCCGTAGCCAGAGCGCGGATCCGCCCGGCGCG
Source organism: uncultured Gammaproteobacteria bacterium (assembly GCA_965364645.1). Lineage (GTDB taxonomy): Bacteria > Pseudomonadota > Gammaproteobacteria > HK1 > HK1 > JAABYT01. Next base: position 5,037 of record CBDTYP010000042.1, read on the forward strand.
TTCGCGATTGAAGTAAGCATAGTAGGTCAGGGCTCGGCTCAGCGTGGCGGGATTCTCCTGATTGAGCAGCAGCTTGAACTGATCCTGGCGACCCGTGGCGTAGGCCGCCCGCACATAGCGCGCCAGGCCCTTCCGAAGGCTCTTCATGTTCTCGAGGATTCCCTTCCGCCGGCGTTCCAGTTTCTCCAGGCGCCCGCGCTGCTCGGTCCTCTGCCGATCGAGCGTGGCGATCTCCGCGGTGACCCGGCCGATCTCCCGCTCCGTCTCGCGCAGCTCCGTCGCCACCCCGTCCCGCTTCATGCGCGTCTGGTTGAGCCGCTTGTCGAGCGCCTGGATTCGCCTGCGTACGTCCTCGAGCTTCGCTTCGGCATCGCCGTCGCCGGCGGCGGGGAGCGGCGGCGCGGAGGCGACGAGCACGATGAGGAGCGCCGGGGCGAATCCGAGTCGGCGGGAGAGGGTCATGGCAGGATTCTAGGACGGCGGGCGCGGGTTCATCCATACCCCCGCCGATCCCGGTCGCCCGGAGTTTCCCCCGGGGCCTGGCTGCCATTGCCTGGCATCGCCGTTCACGCTAATCTCGCCCACCATCGCGCAGGCGGCGGCAGCCCGAGCCGCGCAACTTCCGGAATGACCCAATGGAGCGATTGCCAGAATTCATTTCCAATCACTCGAGTCTGGCGCTTGCCTTCGTGGTCATTCTCGGCATGCTGATCTGGAGCCTGTGGCAGACCGCCGGTAGAGGGCTCAAGAAGCTCAGCCCCATGGACGTGACACAACTCATCAATCGCGAGGACGCGGTCGTTCTGGATGTGCGCACCGACGGGGAGTTCAACCAGGGACACATCGTCAACGCCGTCAACATTCCACAGAAGTCCGTGCAGGAGCAGTTGTCGAAGCTCGAGAAGTATCGCAGCCGGCCCATCGTCACGGCATGCGGCACCGGGCAGATCGCCGTGGGTGTCGGGAACATGCTGCGCAAGAACGGTTTTGAACAGGTCTACAATCTTTCCGGAGGGTTGGCGGCCTGGAAAGGCGCCGACCTGCCGCTGGTGAAGAAGTGAATGGAAGATCGAAACGGGTGGGCATCGAGGTTCCGATGCCGGGAGTGAGTCATGTCTGAGATGGAACGCGAACAGCCCTGGCGGCCGAATCCGCTCCATGGTGAGTTCAGCATAAGGAAGCTCTATATCAAGGACACCTCCTTCGAGACCCCCAACTCGCCGGAGATTTTTCAGGTCAGATGGGAACCCGAGCAGGACGTGCACCTGCACAGCCACTCGAAGGATCTGGATCCCGGCGAGTACGAGGTCGTCTTGATGGTGACCGTGGTGCTCACCGTGGGAGACAAGACGGTGTTTCTGGCCGAGGCGGCCGTGGCCGGAATTTTTGGCATCACCGGGCTCACCTCCGACGAGCTGGGCCCGACGCTGGGGAGTTACTGCCCGCAGATTCTGTTTCCCTACGCGCGCGAACTCATCTCGAGTCTCTCGGTACGCGGTGGATTTCCACCCTTCATCATGGCGCCGGTCAACTTCGAGAAGCTCTATCAGGATCATATCGCGGCGCAGTTGAACGAGCAGCAGGCGTAGACCGGAACAAGTGAACATCGCGGTTCTCGGAGCCGGTTCCTGGGGGACCGCGCTGGCGATTCTCCTCGCGCGCAACGGCCACCGAGTGGCCTTGTGGGCACGGGACGCCGCCCAGGCCGCGGCCATGGCGGATGAGCGGCGCAACCGGCGCTATCTTCCCAATCACGAGTTTCCCGAAGGATTGCGCGTCACCGCCCGGCTCGACGATGCCGCGACGGGGGCGCCGTTCGTACTGGTGGCGGTCCCGAGTCACGGATTCAACGATGTGTGCAGAGACCTCGCCGTCCACTCTGGCAGCCTCGATGGTTTGTTCTGGGCGACCAAGGGCTTCGATCCCGCGAGCGGGCGCCTGCTCCATGACGTGGCGGCGGATCTTCTCCCCGACGCTACGCCGACGGCGGTGGTCTCGGGACCCACGTTCGCCAACGAAATCGCCGCGGGGCTGCCGGCGGCCGTGAGCTGCGCGTCCGCGGACGGGGAATTCGCCGAGACGATTGCCGAGCTCTTTCGGAACGAGCACTTCCGGGTCTATACCAGCACGGACATCGTCGGCGTGCAGATCGGCGGGGCGGTCAAGAACGTGCTTGCCATCGCCGCCGGCATCGCCGACGGCCTGGGATTCGGCGCCAACACCCGCGCCGCCCTCATCACCCGGGGCCTGCACGAGATCATGCGCTTCGGTGTCGCTATGGGCGGTCAGGCGGACAGCTTCATGGGGCTCGCGGGTCTCGGCGATCTCGTGCTCACCTGCACCGACGATCAATCCCGCAATCGGCGATTCGGACTCGCGCTCGCCGGTGGCAAGTCCAGGGCGGATGCCGAGACGTCCGTGGGCCAGGTCGTGGAGGGCATCGGCGCCGCCCGCGACGTGATGCGCCGGGCGCGGGAGATCGAAGTAGAGATGCCCATCGCCGAGCAGGTCAACAAGGTGCTGCACGAGGGCGTCGCGCCCGCCGACGCGGTCAGGGCGCTGCTCGCGCGGCCGCCGGGCACGGAGTCGGTATAGGCCCGCGTTCTACAATGGGATTGCGGGAGACGCTGTCATGAAGAGGGTGTTGATAACCGGAGCCGCCGGAAGCATCGGCTCTTATCTCCGTGAGACTCTGCGCGGCAGATACCGGCTGCGTCTCTCCGACGTGCGGCCCATCGAGTCGCTCGCCGAAGGCGAGGAGTTCCTGGCCGCGGACGTGACGGACGCGAATGCCCTCGCGCCGCTGATGGACGGCGTTCACGGCATCGTGCATCTCGGCGGGGTGCCTCGAGAGGACGACTGGGATCCGATCCTGGGTGTCAACATCGTCGGCACCTACAACCTGTTCGAGGCTGCCCGCCAGCATCGCGTAGAACGCTTCATCTTCGCCAGCAGCAATCACGCAATCGGTTTCTACCCGAGGGCCCGGCGTATCGACACGGATGTGCGCGTGCGCCCCGATAGTCGCTATGGCGTCAGCAAGGCGTTCGCGGAAGCGCTCGGCAGCCTCTATGCGGACAAGTACGGGCTGCGCGTCATGTCCATTCGAATCGGCAACGTCGCCGACGAGCCCGTCGACACGAGGAGGCTCAGCATCTGGGTGAGTCCGCGGGATCTCAGCCAGCTCATCGAGATCGGACTCGAGCATCCGGATATGCGCAACGAGATCGTCTACGGCGTGTCCGACAACGCGCGGGGCTGGTGGGACAACAGCAACGCGGAGCGCCTGGGATACGCGCCCCGGGATCGATCCGAGGATTACGCGGAGCAGGTCCTGGCCCGCGCGCCCGCCACCGACCCCGATGCCATCCAGGAGCAGGTGCAGGGCGGCGATTTCGCCGTCACCGAGAAGGGCGGCGGCGCCCCGCAAACCAAGGAACCGTAGCAGCGATTTAGTCTTCTGAGCGGATCACGATCTTCAGGGCTTCCTTGGCCATCATGGCGCGCAGGGCCTGCTCGACCTCTTCGATGGGGCGTACTCCGCTCAGCAGCTGCCCCGCCTCGAAGGCGTCGTCAGCGAGCATCTCCAGAGCCCGTCGCACCGTCGCCGGACGGTGGTGATAAACGCCCTTCACCGTGATCTCGCTGTAGTGCACGTGGTGGGTGTCCATCTCCACCGATGTCCCCGGCGCGCAGCCGCCGAAGAGCAGCGCCAGCCCGCCCGGGCGCAGCGCGCGCATCGCGTCGCTCCACACCGCGGGGTGACCGGTGCAGTCGATGCACACGTCGGCACCGGTGCCGCCGGCGGTGGCGGCCCGGATGGGTTCCGCCTGGCCGCCGCCCCTGGCGATCGCCAGCGTGCGCACCGCGCCCAGGCGCGCGCCGGTCTCCAGGCGCGGCGGGTTCGGATCGGCGAGGATGACGCTGTGGCCACCGCGACTGAGCGCCGCGGTGAACAGGAGCCCGATGGGGCCTGCGCCGAACACCACGACTTCCGCGCCGCCCGGTCGGCGCTCGAGCTCGCAGGCGTCCATGCCGTGCAGCACGCAGGCGAGGGGTTCGGTGAGCGCGGCCCGGTCGAAGTCGAGGCCCGCCGGGATCCCATGAGTGCTCTCGCGCACGAAGCGCGCGGGAACCTGGAGATACTCCGCGAACGCGCCGTTCAGGTAGTGCAGATCGGTGCACAGGTTTTCGCGCCCCGCGCCGCAGTAGGCGCACTCGCCGCAAGGCGCGGAGTTCGCCACCACGATGCGATCGCCGGTCGCGAAGCCCTCGACGTCGCTGCCGACGGCCGCGACGGTGCCCGCCATCTCGTGACCGAAGAGCGTGGGGACCACGAGCATGCGGGGGTGGCCGCCGCGACGAAAGACCTTCACGTCGGTGCCGCAGGTGGTGGCCGCGCCGACCCGCAGAATCAGTTCGCCGTCGCCGGGGCGGGGCACCGGGAGGTCCCGGATCTCGATTTGCTCGGGACCCAGCAGGACCGCGCCGCGCATGGTTTGGGGTAGTGGTGGCATTGGGATTCGGTGCTCCGCGCTCAGGGAGTGAAAAGTATCTTCAGCGACTCGCGCCGCCGCGCGATGGCTACGCCCGCGTCGAAGTCCACCAGCGGCAGCCGATGGCTGATGAGCGGCGACGGGTCCAGTGTGCCGTCGACCATCAGGGAGAACACCCGGGACTGCTCGTCGAGGCCGCCGGAGTAGCTCCCCAGCACGCGGCGCTCGTGCTTGAAGAGCCCGTTGAGATCGAACCCGGCGCTCTCCCCGGCGGGCGCGTGGGCGAACAGGATCACGCTGCCGCCGACCCGCGTGAGAGCAAGCGCGCTGCCGAGGAGTGCCGCGCCGCCGACAGTGTCGAACACGGCGTCGGCACCGAGCCCGCCGCTCAACTCCGCGACAGCCGCCCCCGCTTCGTCGCCGGGGGCGGTGGCCGCCGCCGCACCGAGCTCGAGGGCGAGCCGGCGACGTTCCGGCAACGGATCTACGATGACGGTGGTGATGCCGGGCAGCACGGCGCGGATCACCAGGAGATGCAGGAGGCCCATGCCGCCGCCGCCCTGCACGACTGCGACACCGTTCGGCACCAGATCTGCGCGCAGCACGCCCCGCAGCACACAGGCCGCGGGTTCCATGAAGACTGCCACGTCGTCGCTCAAGCTCTCGGGGAGCCGGCGCGCGGCGTGGGTCGTGGCGCGGGGCTTCACCAGGACATGGTCGGCGAAGCCGCCCGGCACCAGCAGATTGTCCTTGAATGCCTCGCACATGGTGGCCGCGCCGCGTCGACACAGCGCGCAGGTTCCGCACGCCACGTGGTGGGGAACGGCGACGCGGTCGCCTTCCCGAAATTCGCCGACGCCGTCGCCGAGGGCGGTTACTTCTCCGACGAGCTCGTGGCCGAGCACCGTTCCCGGCGCGGCGGCGCCGTTGTCGAGCTTGAAGAGATCCGTCCCGCACAGGCCGACGACCCGCACCTTGAGCAGCAGCTCGCCGCGCTCGGGGGGCTGGAGCGGGCGTTCTTCCACGGCGGTCCTGTCTCCGCCAAGGCAGGCGATGACCAGATGATTCTGTGGAATGGACACGATTCGATCGCCACCGGTGCGTTCGGGAAGTTGGCGGCCATGGTAGGCGGAGAAGCGGGGGGAGGACAATGCGCGGCCGCCGCCGGCCCGCGTCCCGGTGCGGCCACGGCGCAGTGTTAGCGATATGTATGTTTATTCGGCCCGGGGTCGAGCCATATACTGGTCGCTGCAGGTGCCCCTGAAGCGGCGATGGAATCTTCTATGAGCGCGAGCATGGACGCCGCCACGACCGGCGGCAGCAGCAGCCAGCGGCCAATCGACGCCGATGCGCTACTCGCCCAGGTGCAGGAAATCGTCTGGGAGCTGCATCCCCACATGCGCGATCGGGTGCACGTCACACTGGACAGTGTGCTGGACCGGGATCTGGGCCTCGACAGCCTGGCCCGGGTGGAGCTGCTCGTGCGTCTCGAGCAGAGTTTCGGCGCGACGTTGAGCGAGGAGACGCTCGCGAACGTGGACACCCCCCGGGATGTCCTGCGTGCCATCGCGGCCACAGCGGCCGCTAAGGCCGGCCCGCGCGGAGCCGAGGTTGTCGCCATCGATGCGGCGGGACCGGTTGAGGTCCCCGCGCCCAGCGAGGCCGGGACCATTCTGGAAGCGCTGGACTGGCACGTGCGGCGGCACCCGGAGCGCACCCACGTCCATCTCCACGGCGAGAGCGGCGACGTCCGGAACATCTCGTACGGGGATCTTCTCGACGGTGCCCGCGCCGTGGCGGCCGGCCTGCAGAAGCGGCACGTCGGCGCCGGGCAGAGTGTCGCCATCATGCTGCCGACGGGCGCCGAGTATCTGTCGAGCTTCATCGGGATACTGCTGGCGGGCGCCGTCCCCGTACCCATCTATCCTCCCGCGCGGCTGTCTCTCATCGAGGATCACTTTCGCCGCCACGCGCGCATCCTGGAGAACGCCGGCGTCGTCTGTCTCATCACCTTCGCCCAGGCGAAGCAGGTCTCCCGGCTCCTCACGTCCCACGCGCCGGGCCTTCGCCATATCGTCACGGCGGCGGAGCTCGGCGATTCCGGCCTGCTGGAGGAATCGAGTCCCGCGGCCCCGGAGTCGGTGGCGTTCCTGCAGTACACGTCGGGCAGCACCGGGAACCCGAAGGGCGTGGTGCTCACCCACGGGGACCTCCTCGCGAGCCTGCGTTCCATGGGCACCGCGCTGGAAGCCACGTCCAGCGACGTCTTCGTGAGCTGGCTGCCCCTGTATCACGACATGGGACTCATCGGTGCGTGGCTCGGCAGCCTGGTGTACGGATTCCCCCTGGTGCTCATGTCACCCCTGACCTTTCTCGCCCGCCCCGAGCGCTGGCTGAGGGCCATCGAAACCCATGGCGGGAGCATGTCCGGCGGGCCGAACTTCGCCTACGAGCTCTGCCTGCGGCGCATCCGGGACGAAGACATCGAGGGGTTGGACCTGTCCTCCTGGCGGCTCGCGTTCAACGGCGCGGAGCCCGTCAGCCCGGAGACGGTGGAGCGTTTCCTGGAGCGCTTCGCTCCCTTTGGCCTGCGCGAGAGCGCCATGACGCCGGTCTACGGGCTCGCCGAGGCGACCCTCGGCGTCGCGTTCACGCCCGTCGGCCGCGGCATGCGCACGGAGCGGGTTCGCCGCGCGCCGATGATGGGCGACGGGCGTGTCGTGCCCGCCGAGGCGGACGACGAGGACGCCCAGGTCTTCGTCTCCAGCGGCGTTCCCATCCCCGGCTTCGAGGTGCGCACCGTCGACGACGCCGGGCGCGAGACCGGGGATCGCGTCGAGGGTCAGCTGGAGTTCCGCGGCCCGTCCACCACGAGTGGCTACTTCCGCAACCCGGAAGCGACCCGCGCGCTCTTCCACGACGACTGGCTCGACTCAGGGGATCGCGCCTATATCGCCGACGGCGAGGTCTACATCACCGGGCGGGCGAAGGACGTCATCATCCGTGCCGGGCGCAACGTCTATCCCTACGAGCTCGAACAGGCCATCGCCGACATAGACGGCATCCGCCGCGGTTGCGTGGCCGTGTTCGGCGGCAGCGACCCGGCCTCGGGCACCGAGCGGCTGGTGGTGGTGGCCGAGACCCGGGAGACCGGCGCGGCCGCCCGCGAGGATCTGCGCAGCCGCATCGAGGCGCTGACCTCCGAGCTGCTGGGTATGCCCGCGGACGATGTCGTCGTCGCTTCGCCGGGGACGGTTCTCAAGACGTCCAGCGGTAAGATTCGCCGCGTGGCCCTGCGCGAGCTCCACGATCGCGGTGCGCTCGAGCCTCGGCGCCGCGCCGTGTGGATGCAGCTCGTGCGCCTCGCCCTGGCGAGCATCGTGCCATTGGCGAGGCGCTGGTGGCGGCGGGGGAAGGCCGCGGCGTTCGCGGCCTACGTGTGGATTCTGTTCGCCGTGTTACTGAGCATCGCCTGGCCCATGGTGGCGATCACCCCCGGGCTCGCCCGGCGCTGGCGTTGGCTCGGCTGGCTCGGCCGCCGCCTGCTCGGCTTGACCGGGGCCGGCCCGAGCGTGGACGGCGTCGCGCGCATTCCCGATCACGGCAGCTACGTGGTGGTCACCAACCACGCGAGCTATCTCGACGGGCTGGTGCTCGTGAGCACGCTGCCGCGTCCGGTGGGCTTCGTCGCCAAGCAGGAGTTGCGTGAGAATTTCTTCGCACGGGTATTTCTCGGCCGCCTCGGTTGCCTGTTCGTGGAGCGCTTCGATCGCGCCCGCGGCGCCGAGGACGCGCGCCAGGTCACCGAGCGTCTGCGCAAGGGCGACGCGATGGCGATCTTCCCGGAGGGAACACTGCACCGCATGCCGGGGCTCCTGCCCTTTCACCTGGGCGCGTTCCTGGCCGCAACCGAAGCCGGTGTCCCGGTGGTGCCCGTCACCCTGCGCGGCACACGTTCGATACTCCGTGACGGCTCTCTCTTCCCGCGCCGCGGACGCATCCGCGTACAGGTGGGCGAGCCGCTCGTGCCGGACTCGGCAGAAGATGGCAGCGACTGGGATCGCGCCATCCGGTTGCGCGGGCAGGCCCGCGCGGAGATGTTGCGCAGCTGCGGCGAGCCGGATCTGGCGGATCGCCGGGAGCTCTCCTGGTAACGGGGCGGGACCATGTCGGACAAAGAATCCACCAACACCGGATCCGTCCTCATCGACGGCGTTGCCGACTGGCTCATGTCCCAGGCGCTGGGCGAGGCCGACGTGCACGACATCGTCGGCAGCTGCTGCGACCGGCTGCTGGCCGCGGGGGTTCCGCTGTGGCGCGGGTTCGTAAGCTTCCGGATCCTGCATCCCAAGTTTGCGTCGGTGTCCATCATCTGGCGCCGTGATGAACGATCGGGAAGCGTCGAGCGCATCGAGACCCTGCACGGAGA
>CBDTYP010000043.1:0-13884 GCA_965364645.1 uncultured Gammaproteobacteria bacterium
CGTCGCTGTACCGCGTCTGCAAGGCCGGCGTCAGACACCTGATGAAGACCCGCGGGGGACGCATTATTAATATAGCGTCCGTCGTGGGGGCCACCGGCAACGCGGGGCAGTCGAACTACGCTGCCGCGAAGGCCGGGATGATCGGCTTCACCCGGGCGTTGGCCCGGGAGCTCGCCGGGCGCGGCATCACGGTCAACGCCGTGGCGCCGGGCTTCATCGATACCGATATGACGGCCGCGCTGCCGGAGAAGGCGCGCGAGATGCTGCTCGCCGATATCCCCATGAAACGCCTCGGCACGCCCGAGGATGTGGCCGAGGCGGTCACTTTTCTGGCATCACCGGCGGCCGCGTACATCACGGGAGAAACGCTGCATGTCAACGGCGGCATGTACATGGGCTGAGGGGGAAACCCCGATGCTTCAGGGACTTATCAATATTGCCGGCTAACAGCTTGAACCCATGGGAAAAGGTGGGGAAAAGCTGGCTGGGAGCGGGGCGGTCGCCGGACCAGCCCAAAGTTTCTTGCAAGTTGGTGCCTTTTAACTAAACTAGGCGCGGAACCAACAGGGCTCCATCGTCTGGGGAGGGAAAAACCGTATGAGTACCGTTGAAGAGCGCGTCAAGCAGATCGTCGTCGAGCAGCTTGGCGTCAAGGAGGAAGAGGTTTCCGGGGAATCTTCCTTCGTCGATGATCTCGGTGCCGATTCGCTGGACACCGTCGAACTGGTGATGGCCCTCGAAGAGGAGTTCAACTGCGAAATTCCCGATGAGGAAGCAGAGAAGATTACCACCGTGCAGCAGGCGATGGACTACATCAACGCCCACGTCAAGTAGCACCAACCGCGAATTCGCATCGAAAAGGCCGGCCATCGATCACTTTGATGGCGGCCTTTTCTTTTTTGTATGAGGTGAAGATCGGATGCGGCGCACAGTCATTACCGGCCTCGGCGCGGTAACCCCCGTCGGTCACAACGTCGAGGATTCCTGGCGCAGCATCCTCGAGGGCAAGAGCGGCATCGGGATTATCGATCACTTCGATACCTCGGCGTTCGCCAGCCGGATCGGCGGTTCGATTCGGGATTTCGATCTGTCGCCCTACATGTCTCCCAAGGAGGCGCGCAAGACCGACCCTTTCATCCACTACGGTATCGCGGCCGCCATGCAGGCCATCGAAGATTCCGGACTCGAGGTCACCGATGAGAACGCCGAACGGGTGGGCATCGCCATCGGGTCGGGGATCGGGGGGCTCCCGGGGATCGAGAAGGGTTACGACAACTACCTCAAGGGCGGGCCGAGAAAGATCTCGCCCTTCTTCGTGCCCAGCAACATCATCAACATGATCGCCGGCAACCTGTCGATCCAGTACGGCATCAAGGGGCCCAACTACGGCATCGTCACGGCGTGTTCCACGGGCACGCACAACATCGGCGACGCCGCCCGCATGATCGAGCGCGGCGACGTGGACGTCATGATCGCCGGCGGCGCCGAGATGGCGACCTCGCCGACCGGACTCGGAGGGTTTGCCTCCGCCCGCGCCCTGTCGACCCGGAACGACGATCCGCAAGCCGCGAGCCGTCCCTGGGACAAGGACCGCGACGGCTTCGTGCTCGGCGACGGCGCCGGCGTTGTGGTGATCGAAGAGTATGAGTTCGCGAAAGCGAGGGGAGCGAAGATCTACGCTGAGCTGATCGGCTTCGCCATGAGCAGCGATGCGTTTCACATCACGCTACCCCCGGACGACGGCGACGGCGCGCGCCGGTGCATGGTGCTCGCCATGAAGGACGCGGGCATCAACCCGGAGGACGTGGATTACATCAACGCCCACGGCACATCCACGCCGGCAGGCGACATCATCGAGACCCGCGCGGTCAAGGCGGCCCTCGGCGATCAAGCGGGCAAGACCGCCGTCAGCTCCACGAAGTCCATGATCGGCCACCTGCTCGGCGCCGCGGGTGGTGTGGAAGCCGTGTTCAGCGTGCTCGCCATCCACGACGGCGTGGCTCCCCCCACGATCAATCTGGACGAGCCGGGCGAGGAGTGCGATCTGGACTACGTCCCGAATCAGGCCCGGGAGATGCCCATCAACGTCAGCGTCTCCAACTCCTTTGGTTTCGGAGGCACGAACGGCACACTCGTCTTCCGGCGCGTAGACTGACCGACGTTCATTGAACCAAGAGGGGCCCCCTGTCCGGGAGTCCGTTCGACAGTGAAAACCTCGTCCTCCGCGGACTGTGGATGGCGCCGGCTCCCGGTTCGTCCCGACCTGCTCGCCGTTCATCGCACGCATCCCGAGCGCTATCCCTTTCTGCTCGAGAGTGTCGAGCAGGGCGGCGATCGGGCACGCTACGATCTGCTGTTCGCCTTTCCTGAAGGGCGCTTGAGCCTGCGCGGGAGCGGCGATCTCTACTCGGACGGCGTCGCGCTCGCCGACAGCGACTTTCTTGCCCACCTCGATCAGTGGATGGCCCGCGTCGGCCCGCCCGCCGAGGCGTTGCCTGCGCCGTTCTCCGGCGGCTGGTTCGTCTATCTGGGCTACGAGCTGGTGGCCCAGACCGAGCCCACCGTGGGGCTTCCCCGCAACGGCTCGTCTCACGCCATCGCCGAGGCTCACCGCGTTCCGGCCGCCATCATCCGGGATCATCAGAGCGGCGACACGGTGCTCGTGGCGGAGTCGGACCATCTGCACCGCCTCGACGACATGGAACGGGACATCGAGGCTGTGCTCGGCACCGAGCCGGTCATGATGCCGCCGTCGCCGAACGCACCGGGTAAACTGATCGAAGACCCGCCGGAGCAGTTTCTCGAAGGGGTCGAACGTATCAAGCGTTACATCGTCGATGGCGATGTCTTCCAGGTAAACCTCTCCCGGGGTTGGCGCGGGACCCTCGCGGACGGCGTCGATCCGGCGGCGGTGTACGCACGGCTGCGGGCGGCCAACCCGGCCCCGTTCGCAGGCCTTGCGGTGTTCGACGGACGCGCCGTGGCGAGCTCGTCGCCGGAGAGGCTCGTCTCGGTCTCCGGCGACACCGTGGAGACGCGCCCCATCGCGGGCACCTATCCGCGGGGGCCTGACCCCCTGGAGGATCGAGCGCTCTCCCAGGCGCTGCTGGCGCACCCGAAGGAGCGCGCCGAGCACATCATGCTCATCGACCTCGAACGCAACGATCTCGGGCGCGTCTGCCGCACGGGCAGCATCGAGGTGAATGAGCTGATGGTGCTGGAATCCTATACTCACGTGCACCACATCGTATCGAACGTGCGAGGCAGGCTTCGCCGCGACGTGACGCCGGCGCAGGTGATCCGGGCGGTGTTCCCCGGCGGTACGATTACGGGTTGCCCGAAGGTGCGCTGCATGCAGATTATCGCGGAGCTGGAGGAGCGCGCGCGCGGGCCTTACACGGGCGGATTCGCGTACTTCAACCGCGACGGCAGCGGAGATTCGAACATTCTCATCCGCACTATCGATATCGAGGGCGGCAACGTAGAGGTGCGCGCCGGGGCGGGCATCGTCGCCGACTCGCGTCCGCAGCGGGAGCTCGACGAGACCCGACAGAAGGCCCGCGGTCCCCTGTCGGCGTTGTCGGGATTGCTCGCGTGATGCTCATCGACGGGCAAGCGAGAGAGCACCTGCCAGCGGGGGACCGTGGGCTACACTTCGGTGACGGAGTCTTCGAAACCATGGCCGTGGAAGGCGGCAGGGCGCTCGCGCTGGATCGGCATCTCGCCCGACTCGAGGACGGTTGCGGGCGGCTCGGGATCCCCGTGCCCGGGCGCGCGACGCTCGAGGCGGAGTGTGCGCAGGTGTGCGACGGGGCAGAGCGATCCGTCCTGAAGGTCATCGTGACCCGGGGCACAGGCGGTCGCGGCTACATGCCGGACCCGGGCGCGCCGCCGACGCGCATCGTCGCGCGCTATCCCTGGCCGGGCTACCGGTCTGGTATCGATCCCGAAGGAGTCGCGGTGCGCATCTGTCGGACACGCCTGGGACGCAACCCCCGGCTCGCGGGTATCAAGCATCTGAACCGGCTGGAGCAGGTGCTCGCGCGCAGCGAGGACGATCCCGAGGCATGCGAAGAGGGTCTCATGCTCGATGATCGCGACAATGTCATCGAAGGGATCGCGTCGAACGTGTTCGCGGTTCGCGATGGGCGCATCCGCACGCCGGATCTCGAGGAGTGCGGTGTGGCGGGCATCGTGCGGGCGCTGGTGTTGGAGGAGGCGCCGGGGCTGACTGGTCGGCAGCCGCAGATCGCCCCCCTTCGCGTCGAGGAGCTGATGGATGCCGACGAATGCTTTCTGACCAACAGCCTCATCGGTATTCGGCCGATAAAGAGCATCGAGGGACGGCCGCTGGCCGTGGGGCAGATTGCCCCGCGTCTCCTGACCCTGTTGAGCCAGCGCGGAGCGATTATCGGTGACTGAGCCCGACGAAAACGCAAAACCGGGAAGACGAAGGCTGATCCGCATCGTCGCGGGTCTCACCATCGCGCTCGTCGTGGCCGCGCTCGGCGCCGGGCTCTACGTCAACGATCAACGCAAGCGTCTCGACGAGCCGCTGACCGTGCCGGAGAAGGGGCTCGACTACGTGCTCCACCCGGGCACGAGCCTCAACCGGGTGGCACAGGATCTGGCCGCGAAGGGGGTGCTCGCCAATCCCCGGGCCCTTGCCGTCTACGGCCGCTGGCAGGGCCTTGCCGGACGCATCAAGGCCGGCGAGTACCGCATCGCACCCGGCACGACGCCCATCGCGCTCCTGGATCAGCTCACCAGCGGACGGGTCGTACAGCACGCCCTCACGGTCGTCGAAGGCTGGACCTTCCGGCAGATGCTTGCGGCCATGGCCGCCAACGACCGTTTGGAGCACACCCTCACCGGGCTCTCCGATGAAGCCATCATGATGCTCATCGGACGCGACGGCATGCATCCGGAGGGACGCTTCTTCGCCGACACGTACTATTTCCCCCGCGGCACGAGCGATGCGGACTTTCTGCGCCGCGCCTACGGCGCCATGGAGGACTTTCTCGCGGACGCATGGGCCGGGCGCGAGGAAGGCCTGCCCTTGAAGTCGCCGGACGAAGCATTGATCCTTGCTTCCATAATCGAGAAGGAGACGGGGGAGGCCGGCGAGAGGCCCCGCATCGCGGGCGTGTTCGTCGAGCGTCTGCGAAAGGGCATGCGGCTGGAAACCGATCCGACGGTCATCTACGGGATGGGCGACAAGTTCGACGGCAACATCCGCCGCAAGGACCTGCGCACGGACACGCCCTACAACACCTATACCCGCAAGGGCCTGCCGCCGACGCCGATCGCCATACCGGGGCCGGACGCCATCCGCGCGGCGCTGCATCCCCACGTGGACGGCGCGCTCTTCTTCGTCGCCAAGGGCGACGGCAGCCACCATTTCTCGGCCACCTACGAAGAGCATCGACAGGCCGTGAACCGTTACCAGAAGCGCCGCCGCCGGAGCACCGGTGGCTGAACGGGGCCGCTTCATCACCGTCGAGGGCATCGAGGGGGCGGGGAAGTCCACGCAGATGGATGCCGCGCGCGACTTTCTCGACGCGAACGGGATCGGGGTCGTCGTCACCCGCGAGCCGGGCGGTACGCCCCTCGGCGAGGCCGTGCGCGGAGTGCTGCTCGACCCCGGCTACCGCGGCATGGACCCGGACACGGAGCTGCTGCTGATGTTTGCCGCACGGGCCCAGCACATCCACCAGGTGATTCGTCCTGCGCTGGACGCCGGCCGCTGGGTCTTGTCGGATCGCTTCACGGATGCCACCTTCGCCTACCAGGGCGGTGGGCGCGGTATCCCGGCCGAGCGCATCGCCGCCCTCGAGGACTGGGTACAGGGCGATCTGCGCCCGGACCTCACGCTCCTCCTGGATCTGCCCGTGGAGGCGGGCATGGCGCGCATCGTCGATCGCGGCCGGCCGGATCGCTTCGAGCGCGAGGAGCGGGACTTCTTCCAACGCATCCGGGACAATTATCTCGAGCGGGCCGCCGCCGAGCCGCAACGCTTCCGGCGCATCGACGCCGGCGCGACCCTGGACGAGGTGAAGGCGGCGGTGCTCGCCGCGGTCGGGACCCTGCTCTGATGGAATCGCAACTTCCCTGGCAATCGGAACAATGGCGGCGCATCGCTACCATGCACGCCGAGTCACGCCTGCCCCATGCGCTCCTCCTGCGCGGGCCAGAGGGCGTCGGCAAACGCCGCTTCGCGCGCAGACTCCTGGCGGCGTTGTTGTGTGAAACCCGGGACTTCGCTGCCCGGCCCTGCGGTGCGTGCCGGAGCTGCCGCCTGGTGACCGCGGGCACCCACCCGGACCGACACGAGCTCGCGCCGCCCGAAGGCAAGCAGCAGATCGGCATCGATCAGGTGCGCGCGCTCATCGAACGGATCGGTCTCACCTCCCAGTACGGGGGGCGCAAGGGCGTCTCGGTGGCGCCCGCAGAGCAGATGACCCGGGCTGCCGCCAACACGCTTCTGAAGACCCTGGAGGAGCCGCCCGGAGACACCGTCTTCGTGCTCGTCAGCCACCAGGCGAGCACGCTCCCGGCAACCATCCGCAGCCGCTGTCAGCTGGTGGATTTCCCCCATCCGGACCCCGATGCCGCGCGGGCCTGGCTGGCCGGCGAGCTCGGCAGCGAGGAGGCGGCGGCGACGGCGCTGCGCCTCGCCCACGGTGCCCCCCTGAATGCCGCTCCCGCCCGCGCCGGCGGCGCCCTGGAGGCCCGTGAGACCATCCTCGGGGACCTGGCGGGGCTGCTGGGCGGTGGCGACCCCCTCGCCGCGGCCGAGCGCTGGCGGGATATGGGGCTCCCGGAGGCGCTCTACTGGCTGCTGTCGGTCGTCTGTGACCTGGTGCGGCTCAAAAATGGCCGGTTGGCGCACAGTTTGACTCATTCCGACCGGGAGCCCGCTTTGCAGGCCCTGGCTCGGGGTCTAGACTTGACTGGATTGTTTCGCCTCTTCGACGTACTGGTCGAGGCGCGGCGGGCCGCTTTGGGGCAGCTCAACTTCAACGAGCAGCTCATGCTGGAAAGCATCGCCATCGAATGGCAGCGCGGCCCGGGACGAGGTGGGGGCGGAACGACCGGATAACGAGGAAATCGAGTATGGCGGCTCCGAAGCCAGGCATTCTGTCTTTGACAATCAGGGACAAGAGCGCCCTGTATGCGTCCTATATGCCATTCGTGAAGAACGGTGGTCTGTTCATTCCCACCACCAAGTCGTATCGGCTGGGTGATGAAGTGTTCATGCTCCTCACCCTGATGGACGAGAAAGAGAAGCTTCCCATCGCCGGACGCATCATCTGGCTGACGCCGAACGGGGCCCAGGGCAACCGTACGGCCGGAATCGGCGTCCAGTTCAGCGAGCTCGACAAAGGACAGACGAAGAATAAGGTCGAGAACTACCTCGCTGCCGCTCTCAAGTCGGAACGACAAACCCACACCATGTGATGGCGCGTCCGCTCGTGTGAGCGGCATCTCTCCCGGTATTCAGTTCAGTACTGAATTGCGCTCAGGTTGCGCGCGCTCTCCGCGAGCCGCTCGAGCTCGTAGCAGTACCCGTAATTGCCTTCGGTGAAGACCTGGGGATTGGCGAGGTAGGGGAGGCGCTCGAAGCTCAGCGCGGTGAATGCCTCGCGCCAGGCGGCGACCACATCCTCGCTCACGTCGGGGTGAATGACCCAGCCGCGATCGACGTTGGGGAAGCGCGCGAAGTCCACGAGGCCCGCAGTCACGTCGTCGACACCCTGGTCGTAGTTCTGATTGATGTCGACTTCGATGGACACCGGCTCGTCGAGGGTGATGCTCATGCGATCTTCCATCGCGGCAACCAATATCCCGCACTGCCACATCTTCTTCACGCGCTGGTCGGCCGCGTAAATTCCGAACATCAGATCGACGTCGGCATTGACCGGCAATGAGACGACGACACCGACACTTAGCAGTGCCGCGCATAATAGTCTTTTCATTCTGATGGTCATGTAGCTCTCCCCGAACTAATCGTGTGCACGTAAACTCGCTTGCTTGGGCTGAATCCGTAGAGTTATCGGGTCGGGCGCGTGAGCGCTTGATAGGGCGCGCGGGAACGTCGTCACATTCCGCCGGACGACGTGTGACTTCTCTCCCAAAATGGTTGAATTTCCCGGCGTCTGACGCGCAACCGCGCGATCCGCGGCGTCGGCCGGCAACTGGTGAACCCTACCGGCGCGGTGCTAGCATGCTTCTAGTTCCTAGCGAAGAGGGGTGCGATGTGACCTTGGATTCTTCTTCTCGACACTGGATTCATCGCCACGTGCTGGTGTTGCGCTTCGCGCTCCTCAATATCGTCGCTGCCGGCTTGTTGCTCGCGGTTTACCTGCAGGGCTGGCTCGACGAAGCGTTCCTCGGCTACACGGGCTGGCTCACGCTCGGCATCTGCTCGGTGTTCCTGTTCGGCTTGCTGTTGTGCGCCGCCCGCATCTGGCACACGAACAGCGAGCTGGTTGCCGCAGGCGAGTCCGACCCCCCGCGTGTCTCCCGCGCGGGTGGCTATCTCGCGAACGTGATCGGACGTTCCGCCGAGAGCCGCAGCATCGCGGCGAACCTGCTGCGCAACCGGCTCGGCAGCCAGATCGTCGTCGTGCGTCAGACCGCGGACAGCCTGGTCTTCCTCGGCCTCGTCGGCACCGTCATCGGATTCATCGTCGCCCTGTCCGGCGTGGACCCGCAATCCAGCGCGCAGGTCGACGAGGTCGCCTCCATGGTCGCGACCCTCGTTACCGGCATGTCCATCGCGCTCTACACGACCCTGGTCGGCGCGGTGCTGCACGTGTGGCTCATGATCAATCACCGCCTGCTCGCGACCGGGACCTCGAACCTGTTCAACGCGATCGTCGAGCGAGGAGAGCAGCGTGTGGGAGTTTGACGACTTTCACGCGGACTCGTCCGGCACCGTATTCCGGGACGTGCTCATGCTGGCACTCATCGGTTTCGTGGCCATGGTGATCATGCTCCTGCCCCACATCAGCAAGACCCAGGACGAGACCGACGAGCACACGCCGCCCGGCAACGTGGTGATCGAGATGCACTGGCCGGACGAGCTGCCGGTGGACGTGGATCTCTGGGTGCAGGCGCCGAACGACGTGCCCGTCGGCTTCTGGAACCAGGGCAGCCAATACTTCAACCTGCTGCGGGACGACCTCGGTCTCGAGGGCGACGCGAGCGCACGCAACTACGAGGTCTCCTACAGTCGCGGCATCCTCGCGGGAGAGTACACGGTCAACGTGCACATGTACGGCAAGGTCCCCGCCGGTATCGTCGTGCCCGTGCGGGTCGTCGTCAGCGTCAAACGCAAGTACGACAGCCTGCAGCAGATCCTGGAGACGAGTCTCGATCTGCAGCGGCGCAATCAGGAAGAGACCGCATTCCGGTTCAGATTGAGCGAGACCGGCGATCTCGTGCCCGGCAGCGTGACCACGCTGAGGCGGCGGCTCGTCACCGCGCCATCCTGAGCGCCTCGCCATGGAAGATCTCTTTCTCGTCTTCATCACACTGCTCGCTATTACGGCATTGCTCGCGAGCATCGCGATCTGGTCCCACCGGCGCACGCTCGTGCGGACGTCCGCGGTCATCCTCACGGCATTGTTCGTCCCCATCGGGTATCTCGGCGTAACTCAGCTGCTGAGCCAGCCCAAGCCCATGCACCACGAGTGGTTCAAGCGCCACGTGGACGAGGCCACGCTGCTCGGCGTCAGCGTGCGCGAAGGCGAGGCCATCTATCTGTGGCTGCGCCTCGATGATTCTCTCGAACCGCGCTACTACGTGCTGCCCTGGCAACAGCAGCTCGCGGAGAAGCTGCAGAACATCATCGACGAGGCGATCCGGGAAGGCGCCTCCGTGACGATCTCCAACCCATTCTCGCGCAAGTCCTTCGACGACCTCGGCAGCATGAACATGCAGATCATCCGCCCGCCCCAGCCGCCCATGAAGCCGCCGTCGCCGCCACCGCAGATTTTCAATCCCCGGGAACACAGCACGTGAGTCCAGCGGCCGCCGCGTTCGGCGCGGCGCTTCTGTGCGCCGCGAATGCGCTCGCCGACAGCTCGAGTCCCCGGCTCGCGGGCTACTACGATCGTTTCTTGGCGATCTGCGGGGACGACGTCTACGAGTGGTCGGGGAACGATGCACCCCGCCGAGTAATGAGCGGAGCTCGGCAGGTGGGCGTCGGCAAGTCCAATCGCTACGCGCTGACCCGTGACGGCGTTCTGCTCGGGTGGGGCGGCGACCCGTCTGAAGTGAAGCGCATCCTCCGAGGTGTGCGCTGGTTCAGCGCCGGCAAATCCGGTGTCTTCGCCATCCGAGAAGACCATGCGCTACTGCACCTGGAAACGAAGAGTCTGTTCGGTTTGGGCGAAACCCTTACTGAGGATGCGACGCGGGTTTCCGGAAACGCCACCACGGCCGCCATCGGTGACAGTGCGAATTACTACGTCGACGGGGCAGGGCGGCTCTTCGTCAAGGGCCGTGCCCATCGCGGACAGTACGGCGACGGCAAGCTCACCTCGACAGATGCATTCGTCGAGACGGCGGAGAACGCCGTGCAGGTCTCGGCGCACACCGGACATGCGCTGCATCTGAAATCCGATGGCGGCGTGTGGGGTACCGGCGGCAACATCTACGGACCCCTGGGGCGCCACGGCTATGGAGACAAGGCGACTCGATGGGGCCTCGTGTTCGACGGCGCGCGCGCCATTGCGACGGGCAGCAGCCATAGCGTGGCGATTCGCCACGACGACAGCCTCTGGATCTGGGGCCGCAACGAAGGCCTGAATCCCAAACGCGTCATGTCCGATGTCCTCGCCGTCGCCGCCGGGACCTCCGCGACCGTCGCCATCGCCGGGAATCAGCTGTGGCAGTGGGATACCGGTGAGAGCCCGCACCCCCTCATGGGGTGCCGTTGACGCCGTAGATCCCTTCCGCCAAGGCTGGATCGTGCGCCCGTCTTGTGGTCCGATCTACGGGTTTCGCCGCGCCAGCGGCGACGGGACATCGGGTAGGGGCCCAGGCAGGATTCAAATGGCGAACAAGGACAAATCAGAGCTGCAACAGACCGTGCTGCACGACTGGCACGTAGCGCATCAAGGGAAGATGGTTCCCTTCGGCGGCTGGGACATGCCGGTGCAGTACAAGACGGGCATCATCGGCGAGCATCTCGCCACCCGCCGCAACTGCGGACTCTTCGACGTGTCGCACATGGGCCGGTTCATGGTGCGGGGGAAGGGCGCCCAGGCGTTCCTGCTCAAGGTGCTCACCAACAGCGCCCGCGCCCTCGAGATCGGACAGGCCCAGTACACCTTCATCCCCACCGATAGCGGCGGCGCCGTCGACGACGCGTACCTCTACCGGCTCGGCGAGGAGGATTATCTGCTGGTTGTGAACGCGTCGAATCGAGACAAGGACTGGGACTGGCTCGTCGCGCACAATCATCAGCCCGATGTCAGCATGGAGAACATCAGCGAAGAGCTCGGCATGATCGCCCTGCAGGGACCGAACTCGGCGGAGCTGATGGAGAGAGTCGCCGACAAACGCGATCTCCCAGAGAGCAAGCGCAACTGGCTGCGCACGGTGAGCATCGATGGGCATGACGTCATCGTGGCCCGTACCGGATACACCGGTGAGTCTATCGGCTTCGAGCTGTTCCCCCCGCGGGACTACACCGTCGAGCTCTGGGAGAAGCTGATCGCGCTCGGTGCCGCTCCCGTCGGCCTCGGCGCCAGGGACTCCCTGCGTCTCGAGGCAGGGCTGCCGCTCTATGGTCACGAGCTCGGCGAGGATGACGAGCAGCGGGAGATTCCGGTGTTCGCCAACGATCTCGCGCGCTTCGCCGTGCGACCGCCCGACGAGCTGGACTACGTCGGCAAGCAGGCTCTGGAAGGGCAGCGCCGGGAGTTCATCGACATCAAGCGCGGCGAGATCGACGCGCCTCTCGGCGAGCGGGTGTTGCCTCGGATCGTGCAGCCCATCGCCGTCTTCCAGGGCCGGCGCCCGTTACGGGCGGGCTACCGGGTCTTCCACGACGGCCGCGACGTCGGTTGCGTGACCTCCGGGACAACGGTCCCCTATACCCACTTCTACGGCGAAGGCATCACGGCGACGCCATCGGACGAGCACGATCTGCGTCCCATCGGTCTCGCCCTGATCGATTCCAATCTCTCGTATCGCACCGACCGGCCGGTGGCGCTGGAAGTGCGCGACGATCGAGGCAACAGCTTCGAGGCGGAGCTGGTCGAGCGCCACCTGTGGCCGTCTGCACCCTTCGCGCGCACCTACACGGGCTTCGCCCGCGCGCCGGAGACCACCCGCGCCGAGCCCGAGACGGTCCCGGAAATGGCGGCGGCCCTCGCCGCCGAAGCCAGCGCCAACACGGATTGGCGCCGAACCCGGTGCATCAACCTCATCCCGTCGGAGCAGTGCACGTCGGCCTTCGTGGATGCGTTGTGCATCGCCGACCCGTCGTCGCGCTACAACGAGCACAATCGCCTGAAGGCGCTCGGCGCCGGCGCGCCCGAGGTGCGTTACTACAAAGGCACCGCCTTCAGCATGGAGAAGGAAGAAGAGCTCAAGGCGGCGCTTCGGACCTTCTTCGACTGCTCCCAGGCGGAGACCCGCGTCATCAGCGGGCAGATGGCCAACGATACGGTCTACGACGCACTGAAGCAGTTCAAGAATCGCTTCCGCGGCGGCCGGCCCGCTGAGCTGCTGCGCCGGGTGCTGGTCCACGACCTCAACAAGGGCGGGCACCTGAGCGCGCAGATCGGCGGCGCGCTCAAGAACTACGTGATGCTCGATCCCGAGACGGGGCGCCCGGCGGTATCGCACTTCCCGTTCTATGCCGACAATCCATATCGCATCGACGTGGAAGCCACCAAGGCACTCATCGCCGAGGTGCGTCCGGAGCTCATCGTGTTCGGACGCAGCGTCATCATCCATACGGAACCGGTGCGGGAGATCGCCGAGTTCGTGCACGGGGAGTTCGGGGCGGACAATCCGACGCGGCCTCTGATCATGTACGACGGCGCCCACGTGCTGGGCCTGCTGGGAAGGCACTTTCAGTCGCCGCTGGAGGAGGGCGCCGATGTCGTCACCGGCTCCACCCACAAGACCTATTTCGGGCCCCAGCGCGGCGTCATTCTCAGCAATATCGAGCCCGGCTCTCCCTTCGAAGGCTTCTGGCGCCACGTGGAGTCACGCACCTTCCCCGGTCACGTGAGCAACCACCATCTCGGCACCCAGCTCGGCCTGCTGGGCGCGACCTACGAGATGCTGCAGTACAAGGACGAGTACCCGGCCCGGGTCATCGCCAACGCCAAGGCCTTCGCCCGGGCGCTGCGGGATCAGGATCTGGTCGTGGAGGGGGACCCCGAGGTGGATTTCACCCAGACCCATCAGGTGCTGCTGCGGGTCGCAAGGGCGAGGGGCGAATGGGCCGCGGATCTGCTCGAGCGGAACAACGTCATCACCAACCCCCAGGCCTTCTACGACGACCCGAGCTTCGCCGCGTCCAGCGGCGTGCGCATGGGAACCCCGGAGATGACCCGTTACGGCATGCAGGAGGCGGATTTCGTCGAGCTCGCGGGCCTGCTGGCGGAGATCCTCCGGGGCGGCGGCTCAGGCGCGGAGGATCGCTGGCAGGAGGCCGTCGCGTCCCTGAGGGGCCGCTTCACGGAGATGAAATACTGCCTGTAGGAGCGAGCTTGCTCGCGAATGAGGCTAGTTGGCGCTGAAAGACGGGTTACCGTTCTCGTCGAAGAGCTTCAATGCCGGCTCGTCGTCCATGCCCACCTGCAGCGAGGCCCGGGTCTGGCCGCTCACGTCCGAGAGGCTGATGAAGGGCGA
>CBDTYP010000044.1:0-13874 GCA_965364645.1 uncultured Gammaproteobacteria bacterium
CGCTCTCGCTTCCCAGCATCAGAATCTTGAGGCTCGATTGATCGGTTGAAGTCATATGCTGCTTGACCGAGCGGAGTGTGCTCACCTCCGCGGCGGCGCCACCCCTCCCCAGTATTCTTCCAGTGCGCGCAAGAGATCGGCACGGCTGATCTGACCTGTGATACGGCCGTTTCTCAGTACGGGGAAACGCCGAAAGGTCGAGTGCATGAAGATATCGGCGGCCTTGACGATATCGGTGCCCGATTCAATGGTCGCGACCTCGGTGCTCATGTAGTCCTCCACGCGCCCGCCCCACTCCTGGTGGTAGCTCGCGCTGTAGATGACCGCGAAACAATCCTTTTTCGACAACACGCCGATCAGTTGCCCTCTCTTGTCGACGACGGGCGCTCCGGAAATGCGCTCTCCCAGCAGCTTCCGCACGGCCGTGAATATGTCGTCTTCGGGTCTGAAGGTGATCAGATCCCGCGCCATGTAATCATCAACGGTAGGTACCGAGTCGCTCATGTCAGCCGCCTGCGGAGCTCGTCTCGCCGAAGTCGTCGTAGTGGATACTCTCCGGCTCCACGCCGAGATCGTCCAACATCGAACGTACTGCCTTCACCATCAGCGGCGGGCCGCAAAGATAGTACTCACAATCTTCCGGCGCTGGATGCTCGGCGAGAAAGTTGTCGTAGACCACATTGTGTATGAAGCCTGTATGCCCCTGCCAATCGCCCCCCTCTTCCGGGTCGGACAAGGCCACGTGCCAGGAAAAATTGTCGTGGTCGCGATCGAGCCGCTCGAAAATATCATCGTAGAAAGTCTCACGCTTCGAACGCGCGCCATACCAGAAGCTGATCCTGCGCTTGGAACGACGTAGTTCGAGCAGATCCAGAATCTGCGCGCGCAGGGGCGCCATCCCCGCACCGCCTCCGATGAATACCGCCTCCTTCTCCGTATCATCCACGAAAAAGTGACCGAAGGGCCCGGTTACCTCAACGGGGTCGCCGGCTTTGAGCGAGAACAACCAGCTGGATACGACGCCTGGGGGAATATTGTCTGCAAACGGAGGCGGCAGGGCGATACGGACATTGAGCAAGATCTTCCGATTCTCGCCCGGATGATTTGCCATGGAATACGCACGCGTTTCCGCTTGTCGCGCAACCGCTTCCAGGCTCCACAGGTTGTCCCTGTCCCAAACGTCACGATACGCCTCCTCGATCTGGAAATCCTCGAACCGGACATGAAACGACGGACAGGTGATCTGCACGAAACCCCCTGCACGGAAATCGATCGCTTCGCCATCCGGCAACCCGAGGACGATCTCCCGGATGAGCGTGGAGACATTGCGCGTGCGTTCCACCGTGCAAGTCCAGGTGCGGACACCGAAGTACGCATCGTCTACCCGGACTACGAGTGGCCCCAACACCGGCACCTGGCAAGCGAGACGCGTACCCTTCAGGGCCTGCACACGGGTCATCTGCGCGAGCTCCTGGGGACCAGCCTCGCCGCCGCCCTCGACAACTTGCAGCCTGCACAAGCCGCACGTGCCCGCTCCCCCGCACGCGCTCGGCAGACGCACCCCCGCCTCCGCCAGCACCTCGAGGAGCCTCCGGCCGGCGGCGGCGGCGATAGTCATCCGGTCATTGACGACTATGCTGCACTCGCCGGAGGGGACCAACAGCTTCCTCGCGAGCAGGACGAGCAATCCCAGCACCAGAACGATGCCGGTGAAAGAGACTACGCCGATGCCGATCTCCACCGTGCCCTACCCTAGACCGGAAAACGCCATGAAGCCGAGCGACATCAAGCCCACGACCATGAAGCTCATCCCGAGCCCTTGGAGACCATCGGGAATGTCCGAGTACTTGAGCCGTTCGCGGATAGCGGCGAGCAGGACAATCGCGAGCGCCCATCCGACTCCCGTACCGAAGCCGTAGACCACGCTTTCCACGAACGTGTAGTCGCGCTCCACCATGAACAGCGTGCCGCCGAGAATCGCGCAGTTGACGGTTATCAGCGGTAGAAATATTCCGAGCGCCCGGTAGAGCCGGGGTATACGGTACTCGAGAACCATCTCCAGCACCTGCACCATCGCGGCAATCACGCCGATAAAGGCGATAAGGCTCAGGAACGACAAGTCGAGCTCTTCGAGCCCGGCCCATGAGAGAGCTCCGGGGGCCAGAATGTGCACGTAGATCAAGTTGTTGACAGGAACCGTCACCGTCTGCACACAGATGATGGCCAGCCCGACGCCGAATGCCGTGTCGACGCGCTTCGAAACGGCCAGAAATGTGCACATGCCGAGGAAAAAGGAGAGCGCCAGGTTGTTGATGAACACCGAATTCAACAGGAGATCGAACAATTCGCTCATCGGTGTTCCTCCTGCAGCTCGTCACGGACCTGGAACTCCGACCTGTCGACCTGCTCCGGGCGCCTCGCGCGGATGAACCAGATGATGCCGCCGATGATGAAGAATGCGCTGGGCGGGAGGAGCATCAGATGCAAAGGGTCGAAACCACCACCCTGGGCGGTCGTCCACAGGATCTGCTTCCCCAGGAGACTTCCGTGGCCGAAGAACTCCCGAATCGCGCCAACCAACACGAGTATCAAGCTGTATCCGAGACCGTTGCCGATTCCGTCGAGGGTGCTGGCAACGACACCGTTGTGCATGGCGAAAGCCTCGGCACGACCGAGGACGATGCAATTCGTGACGATCAGCCCGACGAACACCGACAGACGCAGGCTCAATTCGAAGGCGAAGGCCTTGAGCAGCTGGTCGACGACGATTACCAGGGAAGCGATGATTGTGATCTGCACGATGATGCGTACCGAGCGCGGAACGCGGCGGCGGATCAGGCTTATCGAAGCACCGGATAAGGCCAGCACGCACGTTACGGCGCCGGACATTACGAGGGCGGTATCCAGCGTCGTGGTGACGGCCAACGCAGAGCAGATACCGAGTATCTGGAGGGTTATCGGATTTTCTCCGATCAACGGCGTGACGAGTGAACTCCAGTACCGGTTGCCCATTCCTCAGCCCTCTCCGCGTTGCACGCGCTCGAGATACGGCCCGAACCCGAAGTCGCCGAGCCAGAAGCGCAGCAGCCCATGCACACCCCGGCTGGTACGGGTTGCCCCCGAGATGCCGTCGACCATATGCTCTGCATCGACGGATCCCGGCGAGACCTTGCCACTGGCGACACCAATCCTGACCGTGCCGCTATCGT
The DNA here is from genome assembly GCA_965364645.1 of uncultured Gammaproteobacteria bacterium. Taxonomy (GTDB): domain Bacteria; phylum Pseudomonadota; class Gammaproteobacteria; order HK1; family HK1; genus JAABYT01. Next base: position 3,210 of record CBDTYP010000044.1, read on the forward strand.
CGTAGACCTGCTTTCCCGGCCACAGCGCTTCCCACGATGGGTCCTGAATGCGCCCGCCCATCCCCGGCGTATCACCCTGCTCGTAGAACTTCAGCGCCACCACCGTAGTGGCGTCGCCTTCCAGGGCCAGGAAACCGTACAGGGACGATTGATAGCCACTGCCCCGAACCGGCAGGATCAGGACCTCGACGTTGCCGCTCCCATCACGGGCCAGGTACACGGTTGCGTGCTTCGCGCGGCGTTTGATGCCTGCGACGTCGCGATCCGCGGGAATGGCGACGCTGTTGCCCGGATCGACGGCCGCGGCCCGCGCATCGAACGTGGCCGCATCGAGCTTCTCCGAGTAGGTGCCGCTGGCAAGCTCCACCACACGGCTCTCGATCTCCCGGCCCGAGACCTCGTATCCCCTCTCCGACAATGCGCCGAGGATTGAATCGAGCTGCGCGAGGCGGTGCGCTTCGAGGTTCGCAACGTAGTGCGGGCGCAATGTCACCGCCGAAGTCGACACCAACAACGCGCACACCACGGCAACTCCAAGCAGGAGAAGGAGCGCGTGGATAGGTTCTTCGCTGATGGATTCTTCAACCATAGCGTCGCGCTCGCTGCCTCACGTTGAACCAGATCACGACATGATCGATGAGGGGCGCCAGAATGGAACCCATCAGGATGGCGAGGACGACACCGTCGGGGTGCGCCGGGTTGGCGACCCGAATCGTTACAACCAACGCGCCGACGATGAGCCCCTGGGCCCAGCGTCCCGCATTCGTCGAGGCTGCGCTGGCCGGGTCCGTCGCCAGGAAGACGGCGCCGAATGCGAAGCTTCCGAGCGCTACATGCCAATACCACGGGAGCATCGCGATTCCCTGTTCACGACCGAACAAGTTGCACAAGGTAACAACCACCGCGAGGCCGAGCACCTGGCCGAGGATCAGTCGCCAGGAAGCGATGCGCGTCACAATCAGGATAGTCCCGCCCAACCCTATGGCTAACAACGACGTCGCGCCCATCATTCCCTGGACGTTGCCGAGGAATGCACTCCGCCATTCGATGCCGGCCGACGCGAGGCCGTCGATGCCCTCGATATGATAGAGGGCGAAAGCCCGGGTACCGCCGTAGCCGGCGATCTCGGTCCACAGGGGATGATCTGTGAGCGCGGTCGGGAAACTGATAAGCATCACCGCCGCTCCCAGCAGGGCCGGATTGAGGAATGTCTTGCCCTCTCCGCCGAAGATGCCCTTGCCGAAGACGATGGCGAAGGACATGCCGACGGCCAAGTGGACCAGGGAAACCCCCGGAGGCATAAGCAGCGTCATGAGCACGACGATAACGAGCAGGCCGCTCTCCCGCGGGCGACGGCGATAGGCGGCGAACACCTGTTCCCAGACGGCGCCGACGAGAAACGCCGTTGCCAGCACCGGCAGCACGTGGACGAGTCCGGCCGCGGCCACATCGAGGAGTGTGGGGTCCGGTTGGTCGGCACCCAGGTCGCGGATCATCCGGTCGCGCCAGTCCCCTCCATCAATGCCGCCAATCGCGGCGAGCGTCGCCAGGTACTGGTGCCCGGTATTGATGACGGCGGCCACCAGCACCGGTACGAGTGCCAGCAGCCGGATTGACTGGATACGCGCCAGGCTGACGGGTGCTCGAGCATACGGGGCTACGAGGGTACTCCGCGCCGTGTTCACAGCGCCTCCCTGTGCAGCTGGTCGAGCACGTCTCTCAACAACCCGCCGTAGTCCGTTTTCGATGGACAGACATAGGAGAGAAGCATCACGTCTTCCTCCACCAGCTCCAGCGCACCGAGCTCACGTGCGCGATCGACGTCTCCCACCAACAGGGCCCGCAGCAGCGGAACCGGGAGCACGCCCGGCGGCGCCACCTGCTCGAAGTCGCCGAGTGGTATGAGCGGCCCAGGCTCGCCGCCGAGCGTGGTATCCAGAACGTCGGCTTGCCGCGATGATGCGCGGCGCCGAGACGCTTCCGGTAATGCGGTTATCTGGCGGTGATACCGACCGAGATAGGACTCCGTGCCGACGGCGATGTGCCCCGAGAGGATGGACCCCGAGATTACCCGTGCTCCATCATCTCCGAGCTCACCCTCCACCACCTCGTCGATGTCTGCACCCATGGGAACCGCGATGAGACGCGGGTCCGCGACCGCGGGTCCCGCCAGCGAGACGATTCTCTGCAGCCATGGCCGACCGGTCTCAATCAGAACACCCAGCGCGATTACATCCTGGTAACCGATGTGCCATACCTCGCGCCCGTCGAATCCGATGGGACAGAGAGTGTGAATATGTACGCCGGGGAGCCCGGCCGGGTGTGGACCATGAAACTCGGCGATCCGTAGAGCGTCGGCGTCCCCGGACGGAATGTCTGTATTGACACCACGGCATAGATAGACGGGGACATCGGTGAGTTTCGACAACGCATCCAGACCTCGCCGAAACGCCGAAGGATACGCCGCGATGACGACAGCCGGATCCGGTGCCAATGGCTCGGTATCCACCGCCGTGACGAGCACCGCCTTCGGCTCACCGGTGGGATTGGCAACATGCCCGAATGGCCGCGTCCTGATTGCCGGCCAAAGGCCTGCTTCCAGCATGAGCCCGCGGATCTGTTCCCTGGTGGAAACGTCGCGCACATCGAACGAGACGGCCGAGTCGATCTTGTCACCGACAATGGTCAGAGATACCAGTGCCCGTCTGGCGCCTCGGTTGATGCTGCCCAGAGTTCCGCTTATCGGTGAGGTGAAGAGGATGTCCGGGCGGTGTCGGTCCCGTAAGAGAGCTTCACCCGCCCGCACAGGTTGGCCCTGCTCGACCAGCAGGTCGAATCTGACACCGGGGAAGTCACGACCGAGTATTGCCGCGCTGGAGACGTCTTTTTCGTGGACCGCTTTCCCGGCGGGCGCGCCCGCGAGGCTCAGATCCAGGCCCGTTCTGACACCGTAACGCACAAACAACTCCTCGTTCGACGCCAGTGTCATTCTCGGCGAAAAAAATGCCTCAGGCCAGCTGTTCCTGCTTGTCCCGGTACAGCTCCAGCGCCTTGTGGACCTCGGCAATGTAGGTCATGGCAGGGCCTCCGCCCATTGCCATCGCCACGTGGCATACATCGATAATCTCCGGTTCCGTGGCGCCGGCGTCGAGACACTTCTGCAGGTGCACACCGACGCAGTACTTGCACTGTGCGGTCATGCTCATCCCGAGCGCAACGAGCTCCTTCGTCTTGCGATCGAGCGCCGATGGGGCCAGCGACGCGTCGACGAATTTTGCCCACGCCTCCCAGGTCCCGGGGTCGGCGCCGCGCATCATCCTGACACCCTGCTTCAGGTCTTCCATGGTGTCGGACATATCGCCTTCATAGTGAACGGTCATGAGATTCTCCGATCGAGTTTCACCGAACCCCTTGTTGGACTCATCCGGGTTCCCGTGATGGGGACAGGGACGCCGTCGCTTTCGACCGCTTGCCCCCGTCGATGGCCTGCCTGAGCTCGATGAGCCGCTCCACGACGTCCGGCGGCAGTTGGCCGTCGGGGGCATCCATATAGGTTCGGCTAATCTTCTCGACGAGCAACGCGTACGCATCCTCGGCCCAGGGAGCGTGGGGCGCCAGCACGATGGCGACCTCCAGGTAGAGCTCGGCCTGGGGTAACCAATCATCCTCGTAGATACGGTACTCCGCCAGGCCGAGGAGATAGTGGGCCTCGGATATCGCCATCACATCGTCGGGATTCGAAACCAGATACCGATGCAGCAGGCTCGACGCCGCAAGATAATCCACGAGAGCTCCCCGTTGCCTCGATGGATCCAGATCGGCCGCCGAATCGATGGATTCCCGCGCCGATCGCAGAGGGTCGACGATGAACGGCTTGTCCCGGTAACTCTCCAGGCTCTGTCCCCAGGACGCCACGTCGCGCCGCCACGCCGAATGCGGCGTGCTGCGTTCTTCGATGGCTTCCAGTATGGGGATGGGCCGCTCCATGTCGCCCTTCACGCGAACATTGACGGTCAGGTAGGTCCTGATTGCCGGCTCGAGCACGGCCGGGTCGCCGGGGTCCCCTGACTCGAGCAGGGTCTCCAAAGTAACCAGGGCGTCGTCGAAGCGGCGCGTAGCCACCTGGATGCGCGCCTTCCTCTCGAGTGGCAGGGACGCAATCGTCTTCGAATCGGCGAACTCCTTCGCTACCGTAGAATCGTCGGAGCTCGGCAGGCGCGTATGGCACGCGATGCAGACATCGGTGAGTCCATACAGGAGTTCCTGTACTCGCTCTGTCTCCCCCTGCTCGAAGTTGCGCAGCATCAGCAGCGAATAGCGCTCCAGCACGCTCGCCAGGAACAGGCCGCTCGCGTCTTCGGAGAAGCCGTGGGATGCGAGTATCGCCGACTGATCGTCGAGTTCCCGAAGAGCGACGAGGACTTGATCCTTGTTCTGCGGACTGTCGAAGCGTCCACCGGCGAGATCGATCTGAAAGAGGTAGTGCAGGCTGTCGAAGATCACCTGCATGGTGTCGCGGGTAGCTTCCTGCTCGGTCCAATCCGATCGCGCGGCGTCGTTCGTCCCCAGGATACCAAGCAACACCGCCGCCACGGCGGCCGGGAACCAGCTACTGTATCTGCGACAAAGAGAGCCAGTGCTCGAATGGTAAATCAAGTCTGCAAAGCGCCGTCTGTCCGGACCGTGGATGGGCCTGTATGTGGCGTAGGTTGCGGCCGCGGTGCCCCGGAGGCATTGATTTGGATCAAGACGACTGCCGGCGCGACAGCACCTGGCGACAAGTTGATCTGAATCATTGTCATCCCACCGACCCGTGTTCAGATGGAAGCGAGAGAGGGATCAGGTAACCAAGGGAAGCGAGGCAATGTCGAAGCTCATCGATTCACCATTCGAAATCTGTCCGGTCTGTGACGAGTACGTGCTACTGGATCAGACCCAGCGCCAATGCGCCCACGAGCATCAATGCGGGAACGTCAAGTGTCCGCTGCAGCGATTCTTCGTTGGCAGGGAGATGCCGGAGTCCGCACCCGACGTGATTGACCCGGATCAAGGGTGATCGAGACTGGCCGTGATATAAATCGATCAAATCCATGAGCCCTAGTCGTACGGGAGGCACAACATGAAAAAGAATCGTGCACTATCTCTGCTCAGCGCTGCGGCATTCGCCCTCGTCGGCTTGTTCGCCTGGTTCGGAACGGCCATCGCCGCAGACATGGAGTATTCCATCGCGCGCGGTGGCCTACTCTACGACAAGTGGTACGCGGTGATTGGCGAGAGGGCCCCCGGGGAGAAGCACCCGCTATATCCGGCGGAGGGCAAATACGCCGGTAAGCCGAGCGCCACCTGGCGCTGCAAGGAGTGCCATGGTTGGGACTACCAGGGCAAGGACGGCGCATACTCCAAGGGCAAGCACCATACGGGGATCGTAGGAATCCGCGGCATGGACGGTGGCGATCCGGCGAAGGTCGTCGCACTGCTCAAGGGCGATCACGGATACGGCGACTTGCTCGAGGATCAGGATCTTCAGGATCTCGCGAACTTCGTGACCAAGGGAACGGTCGATACGGACAAGTACATCGACAGAGCCTCCAAGATGCCCAAAGGCGACGCCGCGAAGGGAGCAGCCTACTTCGATACCGTCTGCGCCCGCTGCCACGGATTGGACGGAACCGAGCCCGACGACATGAAGAAGTCCCTCGGCAAGCAAATGGGCAACCCCTGGGAAGTGATGCACAAGGTCATGAACGGCCATCCCGACGAGCAGATGCCGGCATTGCGGGCATTCGACCGGGCAGTCGTCGTGGACATCTTGTCGCACACCACAACGTTGCCCAAGAAGCCCTGAATACAACTCTCTCTGACTGTCCTACGGAGCCGGCGAAGCGATTCGCCGGCTCCGTAGCGGGCCGAGCATGCGATGCGCGGTACCGGAACAAGCGCAGCCTGAAATGTGAGGATAGAACGTGGTCGGTCCAGTAAAGCGCTTCTGGCAGTGGTTCTGGCGTCCCAGCGGAAAGTATACGTGGGGCGGCATTTTCGTCGTTGGAGGGATAGCCGGCATCGTCTTCTGGGGCGGCTTCAATACCTTCATGGAGTACACCAATACGCTGCAGTTCTGTATCTCCTGTCACGAGATGGAGCAATCCGTGTTCCAAGAGTACAAGGAAACCATTCACTACAAGAATCGTACCGGCGTGCGCACCATCTGCGCCGACTGCCACGTCCCCAAGGAATGGACTCCAAAGCTTATCCGTAAGATCAAGGCGTCAAACGAGTTGTTCCACAAGGTCATCGGATCGATCGACACGAAGGAGAAATTCGAGGCGAAACGCCTCGAGATGGCGGAGAAGGTCTGGGCAACGATGGAGGCCAACGACTCCCACGAATGCCGGAACTGTCACTCCTTCCAAGCGATGAACTTCAAGAAACAGCAGAAGCGTCCGCAAAGGAAGCACCCGAAGGCGATGAAACAGGGCAAGACCTGCATAGATTGCCACAAGGGCATTGCCCACAAGTTGCCCGAAGGATACGAGGAAGAGGATTAGCTTTCTGAGCGCCCTCGATTTGACACAAGTCAAGGACCGATCGGGTGCCTCTTCTGCAATATGCAATGCGAATCGGTCTCTTCCGACGACCGCGCTTCAACGGACGATTGGTCGCGACCACATTCTGTAACCAGGAGGAAATCCAGTCATGAAACGAGCAGCAATGGGCCTTTTTGCCGCGAGCCTGGTGCTCGGCCTCGGCCTGGGAGGAATCGCTACCCAGGCGAGCGCTGCCGAGCCGACCCTGTCGGAGGACCAGTTCGAACACGCCAAGAACCTGTACTTCCAGCGCTGCGCGGGGTGCCACGGCGTCCTTCGCAAAGGCGCCACCGGGAAAAACCTCGAGCCGAAGAACATGCGTAAGAAGGGGCAGAAGAAGCTCGAGCGGATTCTTACCTTCGGCACGGAAGGCGGCATGAACAACTTCGACGACATCTTTACCAAAGATGAGATCAAGATGCTCGCCACCTACATCCAGATGGAGCCGCCGGTGCCGCCGGAGCTCAGCCTGGCCGAAATGAAGAAGCGTTGGAAGACCCTCGTTCCGCCCAGTGATTACCCGAAGAAACCCGCTCACGGGCGCAACTGGCAGAACTTCTTCCTCGTGATCCTCCGCGATGCGGGCAAGCTCGGCGTGATCGACGGTGACACGAAGGAGGTCGTCGCCAAGGTCGATACCGGCTATGCGGTGCACGTGCTGAAGGAGTCCTCGGACGGTCGCTTCTGGTACACCATGGGCCGTGACGGCAAGATGACCAAGATTGATCTCTGGATGGATCCGCCGCAGGTCGTCGCCGAGACTCAGATCGCCTTCGACGCCCGCGACGTCGCAGTGTCCCACTACGGTCAGTGGAAGGACAAGTACGTCGTCGGCGGCAGCTACTGGCCGCCGCATTTCGTCATCCTGGACGCGGTCACAATGGAGCCCCTCAAGGTCGTCTCGACCCGAGGCATCAACGTCGACGGCGAGTACGTCAACGAATCACGCGTCGCAGCAATCTACAACACGCCGAACGCGCCTACGTGGATCGTCGCCGCAAAGGAGCTCGGTCAGCTCTGGCAGGTGGACTACAGCGACATCGACAACCTCCGCATCGAGCAGATCGACAGCCACAAGTTCCTGCACGATGGATTCTTCGATCCGACACAGCGGTATTTCCAGATCGCGGCCAACGCGTCTGACCGCATGGAGATCATGGACTCGGTGGACCGCAAGTTCGTCGCCTCGATCGTGACCGGCAAGAAGCCGCACCCGGGTCCCGGCGCCAACTGGATCGATCCGAAGTGCGGTCCCGTGGCCGGCACCACGCATCTCGGCGAGGGCCTGCTCACCATGTGGGGAAACGATCCGAAGACGCACCCGGATGAGGCCTGGAAGATATGTTACAAGGTAGAGACGGACGGACCAGGACTCTTCATACGGACCCATCCGAACTCCAAGTACGTCTGGGCCGATCAGACCAAGCACCCCGAGCCCGCCGTGCAGCAGACGGTCGTCGTGCTGGACAAGAAGACCCGGGAGATCGTGAAGAAGATTCGCGTGACCGAGTATCCGAAGGCCGTGGCGGTGCACTCCGAGTTCAACAAGGACGGCACGGAAGTGTGGGTATCAGTGTGGGCCCGCGGTGCGGGTGATCGCGCCAAGGGAGAGATCGTCGTCTACGACGCCGAGACCCTCGAGGAGAAGGCTCGTATCAAGGGTCTGGAGACCCCGACGGGTAAGTTCAACGTCTATAACCGAATGCATCACGTGACCTGATCGGGTTACGATGCTGAACGAGAGCGGGCATGGAATTTCCATGCCCGCTTTTTTGCCGCACATGAAAACCTCGTCCTCACCCTCTCTCTTTTCCCGGCTCCTACTGGCCTTCATGCTGGGGTGGAGCCCCCTCCTCGCCGCGGAGACGGTGACCGTGACGGTCGACATTCAGAAGTACAAGTTCATTCCGGACGACATCACGGTGAAGGTGGGCACGACCGTGCGCTGGGTCAACAGCGAAAAACGCCAATACCACAGCGTCTGGTTCAGGGAGGCGGGCGACGAGGACTCAGGCTACTTCTGGCCCGAAGAGACCTTCGAACGCACATTCGACGAGCCGGGTGTCTTCCCCTATGTCTGCGAGCCCCACGAAAAGGACTACGACATGAAAGGCGTGGTCCACGTCGTCCCCTAGTCCCAGCCGAGTAACAGAGCCTATTTCATGCCGCTGACATAAAGGGCCACCGATTCACGCTCCAGTTCAGTCAACTTTGAGGCGATGGAATGCATGATCGCGTTATCGTTGGTTCTTTTCCTGGTATCGAAATCTTCCAACTGTGCCGAGACATAACGCTTGTGCTGTCCAGCCAGCCTCGGCAGCTCCTGAGTTCCGGCGGCCGTTTCTCCGTGGCAAGACGCACAGGCAGCGACTCCGGAGTACTTATTGCCCTTGTGAAAGATATACTTCCCAACTGCCGCAAACTCTTCATCCTGAATCCGATGTGTCAATGTCGGTTTCTGACTGAAGTACTCCGCAAGGGCGACGATCTCATCATCGGTGAGGCCTGCCGCCAGTTCAGTCATCGTTCCCTGACGTTCGCCACTACGGAAGTTTCTTAGCTGCTTGACCATGTACTCCTTGTGTTGTCCGGCCAGGCGCGGGTAGACAACGCTCGAAGACTCACCTTCGACCCCATGACAGAGCTGGCATTTCTGTTGAACGATCTCCGTCGCCCTGGTCAGATCGACGGCCGTCGCGTCGACTGTGACCAACCAGGAGACGAATATCAAAAATCCGGTTGCGTTTTTCATCTCATGCCCTCTGGCCCGGTTTACGAATATTCCAGATTGGGCACGCATCATGGCTGGATGCCATGATCGAGGTCAGGAGCGGCGGCTCCCGCGTCAGATGATTGCGTGGCGCACTTTCGCCGAAACCCATTCGCTGACGATTACCGTCGCGAGGATTGCCAGCAGAATGAGGGACACCTGAGTCCAGGCGAGGGTCGAGATGGATGCATCGAGCTGCAGGCCGATGCCGCCGGCGCCCACGAGACCCAGCACCGTGGATTCGCGGATGTTGATATCCCAGCGAAAGACGGCGATGCCGGCGAAGGCGGGCATGATCTGCGGCACGATGCCGTAGACCAGTCGTTGGGGACCGCTCGCGCCGGTGGCCGTGATGGCCTCGACCTGGGTCTCGTCGATCTCCTCGATGGCCTCGTAGAGGAGCTTCGCGCAGAAGCCGATGGACCGAAGCCCGATCGCGATGACACCCGCCAGCACGCCGGGGCCGATGATCGTGACCAGCATCAGCGCCCAGATGAGTGAGTTGATCGAGCGCGACGAGACGATGATGAACAGCGCGACGGGGCGCACGAAGACGTGACTCGGCGTCGTGTTGCTGGCCGCGCAGAAGGCGATGGGGACCGCCATGGCGATGGCGATGATCGTGCCGAGGGTCGCGATGTTGAGCGTATCCCAGATAGGCACCCACAGATTGCTCATGTAGGACCAGCGCGGCGGCACCATGCGCTCGGCGAGGTCCATGGCCTGCTCGGGGGCGTCGAGGACGAACATCCAGATGGTCTTCTCGGAGATGAGCTGCCAGCAGAAGACGAAGATCGCCGTGCCGATAAACCACCCCGCCCATATGGCGAACTGCTTGCCCCGCTCCCGGCGCTGCCATACCCGCGTGCCGCTCGTTTCCAGTACCGGCACTACTTCACCTTCCCGCGGATGTAGCTCGAGCTGTACTCGACGGCCATAACGATGCCGATGATGATCAGCAATATGGCGGCGGCAGACTCGAACTCGTAGCGATCGAATGCCGTCAGCAGCGTCGCGCCAATGCCTCCGCCGCCGACGATGCCGACGACGGCGGACTCACGGAAGTTGATGTCGAGTCGGTACAGCGACAGCCCGATCATGCGCGGCATGACCTGGGGTTGGATGGAATAGTTGAGCCATTGGAACCAGCTCGCCCCCGTGGCGCGCACCGCTTCGGCCTGGGACGGATCCATGGATTCGATGTCTTCCGCGAGCAGCTTACCGTAGAAGCCGACGGTGGCGACGCTCAAGGCCAGGAACCCGGCGAAGGGACCGAAACCGAATACCTTGACGAAGAAGATGGCGAGGATG
>CBDTYP010000045.1:0-13734 GCA_965364645.1 uncultured Gammaproteobacteria bacterium
CGGCGGTGGGCATCGTCGTGCTGATACGGAACATGTTCGGCAGAGAGCTGAGTCCGGACTACTTCGGCGCCGGCGGCATCACGATCCTGGTCCTGTCCGCCGCGACGATCTACTACTGGGGCAGTTATCGAGCGCGGCAACCGGCGAGCCGCCACACGGCCCTCGACCTGCAGGCCGTCGGTTATTTTTTCTTCGCCCTGGCCGCGTGGAATACCTGCGGATTCGGCGGTGCGCCCTCATTCGCCCTGTATCCGGAAAAGATGCTGGCTCTCGACACGCGTGCATTCGCGGTCGGGCAGCTCAAGTCCGTGATGGCATTCTTCGTCCTGGGCTGGCTGTTCACGATGCTGGGGTTTTTGAAATCCGCGCGAGCCGCGAGAAGTGACATCTGAAGGGGAGCAACTCATGGTTACTGACGACAATCGATTCTACTACCTGCTGGCCAGTCTGTTGGTCGTACTGCTGATCACTCCGATTACGACAGTCCACTATCCGGGGCTCACCGGCATATTGCTGACGGTCACGTTGCTGATCGCAGTGGTCAGCATGTCGACTTCCAAGAAATTTCGTACGGTAGCGTGGTCGCTCCTCGCGGTGAAACTGGTTCTCGCCGTCTGGATTCTCTTCTACCCGAGCCTCGCGGCGCACCTTATCGAGATGGTGGTCGTGCTCGTGTTCTTCGTGGTTGCGGCGATTTTCTCGCTTCACCGGGTGTTGGACGGCGAGTTCGTAGATCTGAATCGTATCGCCGGGGCCGTCAGCGTGTACATGCTGCTCGGACTGATCTGGGCCTCGATTTACTTTTTCCTGTATACCTTCAATCCGGACGCCTTTGCGGGTCTATCGGAATCGGGTGAGTCCGTAGTCGTACGCATGAACAACGTTTACATGGATCTCCTCTACTACAGCTATGTCACGCTGAGCACCCTGGGCTACGGTGACGTGACCCCGGCGAGCCGCGCCGCCCAGGCATTCTCCTATCTGGAGGCCATCGGCGGCGTCATGTACGTGGCCGTTCTGGTGTCGGCGTTGGTTGGATCCTACGGCAACAAGCGGATCGCCCAGGCTTGAAAAATCAACCTTCGTCGTGCTCGAAGTCCGCGTCCCAGTGGGAACCATCGCAGAAGGGTTTGTTCTTCGACGCGCCGCAGCGACATAGCGTGAAGTGCTCGTGGGATGCACCGTCGCCGAACTCCGCGCCCTCGAGCTCGATACTTCCGGTAACGACGTAAGGTCCGTTCTTCGAGAGACAGATCGCGGCCTGGTTGTCGCAGTCGCGATGCTCCTCGTCGTTGAGAGTGTAGCTGAGGGCGCCGGATGGACAGGCCTGAATCGTCGCGATGATGGCGTCGACGTCCCCGCCGTCGGGATCGATCCACGGTGTCTTGCCCATGCGCCACACCGACGGCAGCCTGTCGGTGCAGACGCCGGCGTGGGCACACAGCCCACGATTGTCGTGGATGGTGATGGTCTTGCCCACGTAGTCCCGGCGCTTGTCCTTCGCGCGCTCGGGCTTCTTCCCGTCCTCGAAGCCGTTGTTACTGTGGGTGCCGTCGCAGAAGGGCTTGTTGGCGGAACCGCCGCAGCGGCAGAGCGCGATGGTCTCCTCCGTGGCGATGGCGTCGCCGCGGGAGTTCTTGAACGTTGTCAGCCCCTTGACCAGATAGGGACCGTTGGGCCTGCAGCTTATGGTCGGCATCTCTCACTCCTCCTGATGATCGTCAGAACCGCCCCTCACGAAAATCCTGAAAGGCATCCATGACCTCCTGCCGCGAATTCATGACGAATGGACCCGCCCGTGCGACCGGCTCCCGCAGCTGCCTGCCGGCGACCAGCAGAAAACGGCTGGTAGATTTCTCGCCGGCGATGCGCACCCGCTCACCGTCTCCCAGAACGGCGAGCGTGCCCGCCTCCACCACACTCCCCTGCACGGTGACGGCGCCCTCGTAGACGTACACGAAACCGTTGTGCGACGAAGGCACGGGCTCCTCCATCGCCGCGCGCTCGGCGAGCGTGACATCCATGTACAGCGGCTCCGTCGCCACGTCGATGACTGGTCCGCTCGTGCCGGACGCGGTCTTGCCGGTAATCACCCGGATACTCACGCCCGCACCTCTCTCCTCGACGGGGATGGCCGACGCCGGAAACTCCTGATATCCGGGCGCCACCCATTTGCGGTCCGCGGGCAGATTTACCCACAGCTGGAACCCCCACAAGAGCCCATCCTCCTGCTCCGGCATCTCCGAGTGCACGATGCCGCGCCCGGCGGTCATCCACTGGATACCGCCCGCCTCGATAACCCCGGCGTGCCCCTGGTTGTCCTCGTGGCGCATGCGTCCCGCAAGGAGATAGGTGACGGTCTCGAAACCGCGGTGGGGATGATCGGGAAAGCCGGCGATGTAGTCGCCCGGTTCATCGGAGCGGAACTCGTCCAGCAGCAGGAAGGGATCGAGCATCTCCAGCTCCGGGGAGCCCAAGATGCGCGTCAACGCGACGCCGGCGCCGTCGGAGGTGCGCATGCCCTCGACGGTGCGCAACACCGGGCGCAATTTCTCGCCGTCCGACTCCGACATCCCTTTACTGCCGGCTAGGGCGCCGACTTCTCAACCGAGGAATCGCGGGCGACCAACGCCTGTGGTCGCGGTGACTCCCGCCTGGATACTGCCGCGAGCCGGGCTCTCAAGAGATCATTCTCGTCCCGCGCGATAGAGAGCTCGCTGCGCATGCCCGCGAGATCCGCTTTCATCTTGTTGAACTCCGTGCAGAACGTCTCCAACCCGTTAATCGGGTAGACCGAGTTCCTGACGATGACACGCAGATTCTCGCACTGCGCCTGCGCCGCGCCCGAAAGCGCCAGGAGCAGTACCCCGACTGCTACCGTCGGCAATCTCTTGATCATGATCGTTCCTCCTGAAGATTTCCCTGTTCCGCTCAAGCCCGCAGACCCGCTCATTCTACACCTGGATCGAGCATGGCGAAGAAGATGGGGTAACATCCAGTTCAAGAATCTGAAGGTGGGTTATGCTTACTCTCTTCCTCGTCGCCATACACCTGGTCGGCTTCTTCTCCTCCGTCGAGGCCATAATGAGTACTCGGACGGCCCAGGGCGCCATCGCCTGGGCGCTGTCTCTCAACCTGGTCCCTGTTATTGCTGTGCCGGCCTACTGGGTGCTGGGCCGCAGCCGCTTCAAGGGCTACGTGTCGCTCCGCCAATCCCGGGATAAGGAGATCCAGCACCAGGAGCAGATACTCCGGGAGCGCCTGGAGAATCATCGCTACACCCAATTCGCTATCCCGGAAGCCGGCCATGCCGCCGAGTCGCTGGCGGGCTTCCCGTTCGTGGGTGAGAACAACGTTGAGCTCCTCATCGACGGCGAGGCGACGTTCGACAGCATCCTGGCCGGCATGGCGGAGGCGAGGCACTATGTCCTCATCCAGTTCTACATCGTGCACGATGATCAGATCGGCCGCGCCATCCAGGCATGCCTCATCGAGAGGGCAAAACAGGGCGTGCGGGTCTATTTTCTCTACGACGAGCTGGGCAGCCATGACTTGACGGACGCGTACAAGAACGAGCTCGAGGCCGCCGGCGTGGAGATCCGCCCGTTCAACACGCGCAAAGGGCCCGGCAACCGATTCCAGATTAACTTCCGCAATCACCGCAAGAACGTCATCGTCGACGGGCGCGTGGCCTGGGTAGGAGGTCACAACGTCGGCGACGAGTATCTCGGCAGGGATCCGAAGATCGGCAACTGGCGCGACACCCACGTACGCATAGAAGGACCCGCCGCGGCGGGCGCGCAGCTTTCCTTCCTCGAAGACTGGTACTGGGCGACCAATCGGCATCTCGAGGTGGACTGGACCATGTACGCCGCGGAGGGCGGCGAGGCCAATGTGCTGGTCATGCCGACCGGGCCCGCGGACGAGCTCGAGTCCGCCGCGCTCATGTACACCCAGGCCATCAATACGGCGAAGGAGCGCATCTGGATCGCCAGCCCCTACTTCGTCCCCGACGAGGGGGTGGTCCACGCGCTGCAGCTGGCCGCGCTGCGCGGGGTCGACGTTCGGCTGTTGATTCCCGACAAGTCCGACAATCGCCTGGTGGATCTGGCGGCGGCGTCTTTTTTCGACGACCTGGCGAACGTGGGCGCGAAGTTCTATCGGTACAAGGATGGTTTCCTGCACGAGAAGACGATGATCGTCGATGATCTCGCGGCATGCGTCGGCACGGCGAACTTCGACAACCGTTCCTTTCGTTTGAATTTCGAGATTACCGCCATCATCGCGGAGCCGGACTTCATCGAAGAGATGGCGAAGATGTTCGAGGCGGATTTCGAGAAGTCGCGGCTCATGCGGGCCGGTGAGTACGACGACAAGTCATTCTGGTTTCGGCTCGCCGTGCGCCTCAGCGCGCTCTCCGCGCCGATTCAATAGCGCATCATCGGTCGCCGAGCTGCGTGAACTGCAGAACCCGGGACTCGACGTAATCGAAGAAAGGATTCCAACGCAAACGTAGAAGATCCGTCCCCGATACGAGCAGAACACCGCGCTCCCCCCTCAAGGCCACGTCGCCGAGCTGTATGCCGGGACTTTCCTCCGCCGCGGGACCCCCGTAGACGGGATCGCCGGGTGAGAACGGGAGCGCCACGTGGGAGAGTGAGTAAACGCCGAAGGGCCATTCGCCGAGGCTGACGGGCGCCGAGTAGTCTTCCTTCCCGCGGGCCGTGGTTCTGGCGACCGCGCGATTGGTGTCCTGGGCTTCGTTCGACACCACGGTAAGCAGGTACCCACGGTCGGGCTTGTCCAGCAGCGGACCGAACACCGTCCTGGGATCGTTCTTCAAGAGTATCGAGGCTTCGACGTTGCGGTTGATGTCGAAGAGTACGAGCTCGTGATTCGCGGGCGGCAGGCGGGCGAACAAGTTCTCCACCAGGGCGCTCGCCGTTACCGTAGCGTCGACGCTGGATTGAAAGGCGAGAATTGGCGGCATCTTCTCCAGCTTCCCGCTGCCTTGCAGCGCGTCCAATCGCTCCTGGATATGCACCGTGATGCGGTGCGCCAGATCTCCGGCATTCACCGCGAACGAGCCGTACTTGAAGGGATCGTACTCCGGCTGAAGGCCGTTCCAGGCGAGCTTCTCTAGTCCAAGCAGGTGCCCGAGACGACCCTGCCACACTGCGAGCGCCGCCACGCCGGCGACGCCGATCTCCGGAGACAGCAGGACGACTCCCGACGGTTTCGGCAGCGACGGGTCGTCCAACGTCGACAGCGTGTACTCCACCGAAAGCGCCCCGCCGTTGGAGTAACCCGCGATGTAGAGGGGCTTGTCGCCGATTACGTCTTGCACATGCCGTGCGGCCAGCCTCACGGCCGCGGCCATATCCTGCCAGCGGGTCTCCACCAGACCGGAGGGCGCCGTGCCGTGGCCGGGGATGCGCAGGCCCACTACCCAGGCGCCGTGGTCGTGCAGGAGTTCGCCCAGTGCACGCATGCTGTAGGGCGAGTCCGACAGTCCGTGCAGAAGCAACACGCCCGCCCTCGGCTCTTCCCGGCGCAGCTCGAAGCTGCGATTCCAGTTCACGGGCCACCGCTCCGGATCCGACAGGCTCCCGCGGCTGTAGCGGTTGATGGCGTTCCCGGCTCCTGTCGGGACTTCCGCGTAGACCAGCGCGTCGAGCTGCTCGAACAGCCGATCCTCCAGCGCCAGATACCCTTCGAAGTCCGACACGTCAGACTCGGTGGTGAACTCCGCGTCCAGGTCCGCCAGGTGCCATACCGACAAATCCGGGCGACTGTCGAGGACGTAAACGAATACGACGAGGACGGTGATGAAGACGCCGAGCAGCCCGGCCGCCAGGAATTTCACGACCATTCGCGCGGTGCCGGTGAGATGTCTGAGCCACATGGGGGCGATACTACATTGGGATCAAAATCTGTACAGGGAACGTGCACCCCGTGCCGCCGGACACTTCCTTCCAAACCCGGCGGGAGGCCGCCCTTCCCTGCCTGATTCCCTTCTTATTCAATAAGTTAAGCCGATTTCCCCGGACCTGGCATCCATCTTGCGATGGATCCTCCGAGCAGACGGGCCGCCACTCGCGCGGCGGAGATGTGATGCAGGTTTCGGTTCGCGACGCCGGACGTACGCTTCCCGGCCCGGGCTGCCGACACATTCATTAATAGCAACCGGTCCCGTGCCCGGCACGGACCCACGAGGAAGCACCTTTCATGTCCCCACTCCACACCATGCCCGGCCTGTCGACCCGACTGGTTCCGGGCGGCCGATCCGGCTCGCCGCGCCCGCGGCGCCTGAGAGACATCAATACGCGAGGCGAGTGCCCTCGCCAGAGCGTGCTCGCGCTTCTCGAGGAGCACGCCCAGCGCCACCCCCTGAACCGCGCCCTGGTGATGCTCGACGGCGAGAAGACCCGGGCCGTCACCTACGTGGAGCTCGCCCAGCGGGTCAAGGGGGTCGCGGCCTGGCTCACGGCCCGCTTCCCCGAGGGCGGCGAGAGCATCGCCATCCTCTCGGAATCCAGCCCCGCCTGGGGCATCGTGGCGCTCGCCACCATCGCGTCCCGCAACGTGCTGGTGCCCCTGGACACTTCCCTGGAACGGGAAGCGCTCGGCAAGACCCTGTACAGCGTGCGCCCGGGTATTCTGTTCGCCTCCCAGTCCTCCTTCGAGGTAGTGAAGGGGCTGGTGGATGAAGGCGCAACCGTCGGCGAGGCGCTGTGCCTCGACGACTCCCGGATAAACGTGCCGCTGCCGGACCCGTTGCCGGAAGCCCCCGTGTCGAGGTCCATCAAGCCGACGCCGGGGACCGCGCTGATGGCATTCACCTCCGGCACGACCGCCGCGCCGAAGGCCGTCGAGATCGGCTTCGACAACCTGCTCTTCCAGATCCGCGCGCTCACCCGCCGCTTCTCGCTGCGACCGTCAGACCGGCTGCTCTCGCTCCTGCCCATGCACCACATGTTCGAATTCACCGTCGGGTTCCTGTGCCCGCTGTGGGCCGGCGCGCAGATCCACTACCTGCACTCGCTGTTGCCCGACGACGCCCTGGATGAGATCCGGGGCCTCGGCATCACCCGGGTGGTGACGGTTCCGGCCTGGCTCGGGTTGTTGAAGCGCACCCTCGAGCACGGGGCAGGCGACGGGACAGCGTCGCCGTCACGACAACGGGCGCGTGCCCGTGAGTCCTTCGGCAACGACTTCGAGCACTTCGTCTCCGGCGGCGCGCCGCTCGCGGACGAGCTCGCCGACTTCTACGATGCCGTCGGCGCGCCGGTGGTGCAGGGCTACGGCCTCACGGAGACGGGGCCCGTGGTGGCGACTAATGCGATGGGCAATATCAGACGGGGATCGGTGGGACGGCTCCTCGACGGAACCGAGACCACCATCACGGCGGACGGCGAGATCCTCGTCCGCGGCCCCCAGGTGGCGAGCTTCTATCGCCTCGATACGGGCGCGGCCAAGAGCGTCAGCGACGACAAGGGTTGGTTCCATACCGGTGATCGTGGGCACACCGACGGCGACGGCTTCCTCCACGTTACCGGGCGCATCAAGTCCACCATCGTGCTGGCCAGCGGCAAGAACGTCGAGCCCGAGGAGATCGAGGCTTGTCTGCAGGACTGTGACGCCGTCAGCGAAGCCGGTGTCGTCGGCCTCGTCGACGGTCCCATCGACGGCCCCATCGACGGCGTGAGTGGCGGCAACTCGGTGTCCGGCGAAGAGATCTGCCTGGTGGCGGTTCCCGCGCAGGCGTTCCGCGATGCGTGCACCGAGCCTGATGGCGATGTCGAACAGGCCCTGCTCGGCCGGATCCGCGACGCCCTCGCTTGTCTCGCGCCCCACAAGCGTCCGAGCCGGGTAATCCTCCGCGACCAGCCGCTGCCGCGTACCACGACCGGCAAGGTGCGCCGCCCGGCGTTGACGGAATGGGCCCTGGCGGAGGCGCAATCATGAGTACCGTATACCTCGTGCTGGCCGCGCTGAACCTCGTGCTCATCGGCCTGCTGCCGATCATCTTCTTCGATTCCCGCGGCCGGAAGAACGCCATGTGGTGGGCGACGGCGGCGCCCTTCTACGCCGCCTTCGTAGTTGTCGTGCTCTGCTACACGGGCGTGTGGCAGCCCTGGTGTCCGCCCGAGGCGCTGGCGACCGGCGAGATCGTCGCCGTCCCATTCGCCTGCATCTCAATCGCACTCATTTCCTATACGATCGGCACCCACCGCGTGCCCTTGGCCCTTTGGCACCAGGACAACGACGCGCCCAGCAGCATCGTCACCTACGGCGCGTACAAGTACGTACGCCACCCGTTCTACACCGCGTTCCTTCTGGCGCTCACCGGGATCTTGATCGCCGTTCCACATCCCGGGACCCTCGCCTGCCTCGTCTACGCGAGTGTTGTGCTCCATCTCACGGCCCGCAAGGAAGAGCAAAAGCTTTCCGAGTCCGAGTTCGGCGACGAGTACCGCAGCTACCTCTCGCGCACCGGGCGCTTCTTCCCGCGCATCGGCGGTGACGCACCGGCATGAACATCTACCTGCACGACCCGGTCTACGCCCTCGGCGACACGACGTTCAGCGTCGAGGAGTCCGTGGCTGCGTCGCGCACACTGTCCGACGCGGAGACGCTTCGCGAGGCCGGCTTCGCCTCCCATCACGTGTGCTCGGAGGAAACTGGCGTCCAGGATCTCGCCGCCCGGGCCGCGTCGCAGCTCGGGGAGTGCCTCGATACCGTTTCCACGGTTGTGTTCTCCACCTGCCTGCCCATGAACGGCAGCGTCGGCAGCGTCGACAACTACCGGGCGTCTCGGGACGTGAAGCACCTGATGGACTTCCCCGCGAGCCGGCTGCAGGCCGCCTGCGGGCTCCAGGACACCCAGGTCATCGGTCTCAACCAGCAGGCCTGCACCGGTATGCTCGGCGGAATCCGCCTCGCCCGCGCCCTGCTGCAGGCGGAGTCCGACGTGGACGACATCCTCTGCATCACCGCCGACAAGTTTCCCGGGGACGCCATCTACGAGCAGTCCTACAACCTCATCTCCGACGGCGCGGCGGCGGTCGTCGTCTCGAGGCTCGAACGCGGCTTCCGCGTCCTCGGCTGCCACCAGATCACCAACGGCGCGCTCGTGCAGGCGAGCGACGACGAGGCCGTCGGCACGTACTTCAACTACACCCACCGGCTGGTGCAGGAGAGCCTCGCAAAGATCGGCGCGGAGATGGGCGACATCGACTGGATCATCGCCCAGAACATGAACGTCAAGGCCTGGCAGATTCTGGCGCGCCTCCTGAACTTCGACGCGGACCGGGTCTTCTTCGAATCCCTCCCCGAGGTCGGCCACGTCATCAGCGGGGACAACGTCATCAATCTGAAGAGACTGGACCAGAAGAACGCCGTGCGTCCCGGCGACAAGCTCATGATGCTCATGGCCGGATACGGCATGAACTGGCAGAGCGTGCTCCTGGAGAAGGTGTAGAGCGATGACGACGCTCCCGCAGCTCACCGAACGTCTCTGCCGCATATCCCGTGAGCACTTCATCGATCCCTTCTCGCGCCTGGAGTGGCCCGAGACCCTCGACCGGGATCAGTGGTTCATGAGCCCCGAGCTCATATCGCTGCACGGCACCGAGCATTTCGATTCCATGAACGAAGAAGAGCAGCAGCTGCTCAGCTTCTTCGAGATCGTCAACTTCTTCAGCATCAATATCCACGGCGAACGCATGCTCATCGAGGGGCTCGCGAAACGCCTGTACCGAAAGCACACCGAGGTCGTCTCGCCCTACCTCCACCACTTTCTCGATGAAGAGAACAAGCACATGTTCTACTTCGGCCGCTTCTGCAACCAGTATGCGGGCAAGGTCTACCCGGAGAAGAAGCTCGCGGTGGAGCGCGAGTACGCCGAGGGCGAGGAGGAGTTTCTGTTCTTCGCCCGGGCGATGCTGTTCGAGGAGATGGTAGACGTCTACAACCGCCGGATGGCCAAGGACCAGCAGCTCGTGCCCCTGTCCCGGGAGATCAACTGGCTGCATCACTTCGAGGAAGCCCGGCATCTCGCGTTCGGGCGCCGCCTGGTGGAGGAGCTCTACGCGACCCACGAGGCCGAGTGGCCGGACGACATCCGTAGCCGCATCGTGGACGAGCTCGTTCAGTTCCTCGAGGCGACCTGGAGGGAGTTCTTCAACCCTGATGTCTACAAGGATGCTGGCCTGCGCGACTCCTACGCGTTGCGCCGGGAGGTGCTCGCCGACGAGGCGATCGCCGCGCGGCGCAACGCGCTCTGCACGCGATGCGCGCGCACACTTACGAAGATCGGACTCTTGAGCGAGGAGGCTATTCAATGAGTGACGAGAAAGGCATTCGCAGCGCGCTCAGGCAATGGATTGCCGACACGAGCGGCAAAACCGGCGTGAACGCGCTAGCCGACGACACACCGCTGTTTCGTGACGGCATTCTCAAGTCCATACAGGTCAGCGATCTGATTCTCTATATCGAGGAGCTCGCGGAGCGGGCCGTGGATGTGGAGCAGATAAAACCGGGGGTATTCCGTGACATCGATGCCATCTATCAAAACTTCTTCGCCGGCAGCCATGCTTGATCGGGTAAAGACCGGCGCGGGCCATCGGGACCGCGGCCAGACCGTCTTGAGCGGCGATCTGCTGGACCTCGATCGCCGTCTCGATGACATTTTCACGGGCTGGGCGAAGCGCTGGAGCGCCGTCGAGTATCGCTTCCCCGCCTGTGTCGAGGCACGGCACCTGGAGCGGCTGGATTACTTCCAGTCCTTCCCGCATCTCGCGACCTTTCCCGTGACGCTGGACGGAGAGGACGGGAATGTCGAGACGTTCTCCCGGGGTGAGGCCTGCAGCCCGGAGGGCGCGGTCAATCTGCCGAAGCTCGCCGACACCGAACACGTGCTGACGCCGGCGGCCTGCTACCACGTGTACATCGAGCTCGAGGGCCAGTCGCTGGAGTCGCCACGCTACATCACCACGCGGGCGACCTGCTTTCGCAACGAGGACGAGTACACGCCCCTCGAACGCCAGTGGAACTTCTCCATGCGCGAGATCGTCTGCCTCGGCACCGCCGCGGAGGTGGAGGACTTCCTCGTCCGCTCCACCCGCGTCATCAATCACTTCGCCGCCGACATCGGACTGCCCGTCGAGTGGGCGGACGCGACCGATCCTTTCTTCTCTCCCGCCAGCAACCCGAAGTATCTCTTCCAGAAGCTCGAGCCGGTGAAGCGCGAGCTGATCTTCGGCGACGGGCTGGCCATCGCCTCGACGAACTTCCATCGTGACTACTTCGGCGAGGCCTTCGATATCACTCGCGACGGCGAGAAGGCATTCTCCGGCTGCGTCGCCTTCGGGATGGAGCGCTGGCTCTCGGCCTTCCTCGGCGCCTACGGGTCGCGCCGGGAGGACTGGGCGCGCCTGGAGGACTACACGTCGTGAGCAGCACCCGCCTCGCGACCTTGATTACCGGGGCTGGCGGCTACCTCGGCAGCCGGCTCGCCGCGCGTCGCCTGGAGTCGTCGAATCGGCCGGTCATCCTCTGGCTCCACGCAGAAAATGGCGCGGAGCTCGAGCGCAAAGCGGCCGAGCTCAAGCGATCTCTCGGCCCGCCGGCCGAGACGGTGGACATCCGCGGCGGAGACCTCCGCGCGCCGGAGCCCTTCGCCGACGTGGACCCGTCGGAGATCGATACCATCGTGCACTGCGCCGCGGTCACCCGCTTCACCGTGGAGGAGGAGCTGGCCCGGAGCGTCAACGTCGACGGCGCGGTCAAGCTCTACGAGTTCGCGGACCGGTGCGGGAAGCTCGAGCAGCTTGCCCTTACGAGCTCGGTCTACGCCTGCGGCCTGCGCGACGGCGCCATCCCGGAGGAAGCGCTCACGGCCGAGCCGAAGTTCTCCAATCACTACGAGTGGTCGAAGTGGGTGTCGGAACGGCGCCTGCAGACCGAGTTCGATCACCTGCCCTGGATGGTGCTGCGGGTCGCGACGGTGGTCGCCGAAACGGCGCGGGGACAGGTACAGCAGTACAACGCGTTCCATAACACGCTCAAGCTGCTCTTCTATGGACTGATATCCCTCGTCCCCGGCGATCGGGACACGCCTCTGTACTTCGTAACCGCGGACTTCGCCGTGGACGCCATGTCGGCGATCCTCGAACGGGGTGAGCGCCACGGCGTCTATCACATCTGCCACACCCCGGAAGAGTCCATGACCCTCGGCGGTCTCATCGACACGGCCTTCGCCCGTTTCACGATGGACCCCGACTTTCGCGAACGGAGGATCCTCAAGCCGCTGTTCTGCGACGAGGCGACGTTCCGGCTGCTGGCCGAGGGCGTCGACAGCTTCGGCGGCGACGTCGTGCGCGAGGGCCTCGGCAGTGTCGTCCCCTTCGCACCCCAGCTCTTCTCCAGGAAGCTCTTCGACAACCGGCGCATGCAGGCGGCGATGGACGTTTACGCGGCACCGGACGCGACTGAGCTCGTGTCCAACACGAGCGACTACCTGGCGAGCACCCGGTGGGGCAGGAGGCTCGAGGATGCTGCCTGATACGGGCTTTCTATCGTCGACCCTGGGCGAGCCCCTGGGCCTCGATCTGCGCTTCAACGTCACCAGCGGCGAAGGCTCCGTCGCCTCCCTCAGTCGAGCCGAGCGGGAGCGATTCCTCGTATTGGAGAATACGCCGCGGGCAAAGTCCTGGCTGCTGGGGCGCGCGGCGCTCAGAGGTCTGCGCGCCGAGCTGGACGCCTGCGACGACATCGACGAGCTGACCTTCCCCAACCCGCGCTTCTCCCTCAGCCACTCGAGCGACCTGGCGCTGGCCGTGGCGGATCCGACCGGCTGTCTCGACGGAATCGGGATCGATCTCGAGGTGGACGCGCGCATCCAACCGGCGGCGGCGCACTTCTTCCTTACAGAAGCGGAGCAATCCTGGCTGCGGTCCCGGGGATCCGAGCGTTGTCCCCTGCATCTGCTGCGTCTCTGGTGCATCAAGGAGGCGGTATTCAAGGCGGATCCCGGGAACGCCGGGCAGACGCTGGCCGACTACGAGATCGCGTCCCCCGGGGACGCGAAGGGCCAGGCGCGCACGCGCGGTGGCGCCGACGTGGAATACACGAGCTGGTGCGAGTCCCGCACCTGCGTCGCCCTCGCCGTCTGCCGATGAGCGTGGAGACCATGATCAACGAGAACGAGCGCTGGATCCTGAGCTTCTACCGCACGTCCGAGATAAGCGGCTCGCTCTTCTTCGGCCGGCTCGCCAAATCCCTCAAGGCCGGCCCCATCCAGCACGACATGACCAGACACTACGCCGACGAGGCGATGCATGCCTGGTACTGGACGGACTGCCTGGACAAGCTCGGCGTCGAGCCCTTGGATCTCGGCAACGCCTATCAGGACCAGTACCTCGCCGCCGCGGGGATGCCGGTCAACATCATGGAGATCCTGGCAATCACTCAGGTTTTCGAGCGACGGGTCATCAATCAGTACGCCGTGCACAGCCGCGCGGACGGCGTTCACGAGCTCGTGAAGAGCACCATCGACCGCATCGTCGAAGACGAGAAGTGGCACATCAAGTGGATCCGGGACGCCTTGAAGGGCATGGAGTCCGAGTACGGCAAGGACACCATCGACGACACTATCGAGCGCTTTCTCGAGGCGGACCGGGAGGTCTACGAGAAGACCGTGCGCGAGCACGAGGAACGCGTCAGGGAGCT
>CBDTYP010000046.1:0-13658 GCA_965364645.1 uncultured Gammaproteobacteria bacterium
ATTCGCCGTCTCCCATCTGCTCGTCGTAGATTGCCTCCGCCGGGTACACGTGCTCATCCATGAACGACGTCAGGCGGGTCTGGAGCGTCAGCTGCTCTTCCGAGTAGGAGAAATCCACGATTCGCATCCCGGGTAGCGTGTCGCGGCGGGTTGCCGCCCGCCACCTATTACCGTGTCCGCCCCTGGCCGTCAATCTATGGCCGTCAATCGATGGCCGCCGCGCCGCGACCGGTTTATGCTTGCCGGCGCAGGTCGCGACACCGAAAAGGGCGGGAATCATGACGACGGAAGCGGTCATCGTATCCACCGCACGCACCCCTATCGGCAAGGCATTCCGGGGCGCGTTCAACAACACCCACGGCGCGGTGATGGCGGGACACGCCATCGGGCACGCGGTCGCCCGCGCGGGCATCGAGCCCGGCGAGGTGGAGGACGTGATACTCGGATGCGGCATGCCGGAGGGCGCCACGGGTAAGAACATCGCGAGGTTGTCCACCATTCGCGCGGGTCTACCCGTGACGACCGCGGCGACGACGATCAACCGGCTGTGCAGCTCCGGGCTCCAGGCCATCGCGCTGGCTTCCCAGCGGGTCATGGTCGACGGTGTGCCGGTCGCGGTTGCGGGCGGGGTCGAGTCCATCAGCCTGGTGCAGGGGAATCTCAATCAACACCACTTCACCGAGTCGTGGCTCGAGGAGCACAAGCCCGAGCTGTGGATGCCGATGATCGAGACCGCCGACATCGTCGCGCGGCGCTATCGTATCGGCCGCGACGATCAGGACGCCTACGCGCTCGCGAGCGAGCAGCGCACCGCCGCCGCTCAGGAGGGCGGCCGGCTGGACGACGAGATCGTGCCCATCACGACCACGAAGCTCGTCAAGGACAGGGAGAGCGGCGAGCTAAGCGAGCAGGCCGTCACCGTCGAGAGGGACGAAGGGAATCGGCCGGAGACGACGGCCGCGGGCCTCGCGTCGCTGTCGCCGGTGCGCGGGGAAGAGCACACCATCACCGCCGGTAACGCGAGTCAGCTCTCCGACGGTGCGTCTGCCTGTGTCGTCATGAATGCCGATCTCGCCGAACGGCGCGGCATCGAGCCCCTGGGTGTGTTCCGCGGCCTCGCCGTGGCGGGTTGCGAGCCCGACGAGATGGGGATCGGCCCGGTGTTCGCCGTGCCGAGACTGCTGGAGCGTCACGGCCTCGGCGTCGACGATATCGATCTGTGGGAGCTCAACGAGGCCTTCGCCGTGCAGGTCATCTATTGCCGGGACCGGCTGGGCATCCCCATGGAACGGCTCAACGTGGACGGCGGTTCCATCGCCGTCGGTCATCCCTACGGCATGACCGGTGCGCGCCTCACGGGTCACGCGCTGCTGGAAGGCCGGCGCCGGGGTGCGAAGCGGGTCGTGGTGACCATGTGCGTCGGCGGGGGCATGGGGGCGGCGGGGTTGTTCGAGATTCCGTGAGTTTCTGCAATGCCGTAGGTTGGGCTGAGCGAAGCGAAGCCCAACGTCGAGGTCTGCATGTTGGGCTTCGCTTCGCTCAGCCCAACCTACAATCTACGATCTCTTGACGAATTTCCAGCCCTCGGCCGGGTCCTTGCAGAGGTCGAAGACGAACTGTCCCTGCAGGGGTGGATTCGTGGTGCGATCGACGGCGCGGGCCTTCCTGCAGGTGTGCCCGGCGTCGTTGCTGTAGGTCTCGAGCGGCGTGATGCTCCCCGAGGCACCGGTCGCCGGATTGTTCCACTTCCTCGTCGCCCCGTCGGCGTAGTTGTCGAGGGCGTCCAGGCCCGCCTCGTCGGCGATCCGGTTGTCCTCATCTGTGTAGTAGGCAATGGGGCTGTACTCCATGAATCCCATGGCCTGGGCAGGGGCGGGTTGTGGCGCGGCAGCGGTCACGAGCGCCAACGCGAGCGCCGGAATCCATGCTTTCATCGCGGGTTCTCCATATATATCAAGTGTGTCCGGGGCCGGGTGGTGGCTGAGGCTGGGCCCGGGGGCTCACCGTAGGAGACTGCATCACACCTTTCAAGGAAGCCGGCTATCCGGACCCGCCACTGGTCTATCCTATGTCAGGGACCCCAAAGGGGCTAAGCTCCACTGAGTGCCAATTGGGCCGCGAGCAAACCAGGTGATGGTAGACCGCTTACTCGTAATAGACGACGCAAAGGACGTACAGGATCTCATCAGCTATTGTGCGCGACGGAACTGGCCCAAGGCGGAGGTGGACTGGTACGACCCCGTTGCCAGGGGCAAGCCCGAGGCCGATTTCGACTGGTCCGTCTACGATTTCGTTTTCCTCGATTCCCACTTCGGAGTTCCCGGCGAGGACGGCCTCAACTGGCTGAAGGAGTTCAGCCGCGCGGGCAAGCTTCCCCCGGTCATTGTGCTCACTGACCAGGTCTCGGAAGAGTCCTCCGCCGTCGCGCGAAAGCTAGGCGCGAAGTACTACATCGACAAGCATGATCTCTCGCCCCGCCTGCTCGCGAGCGCGGTCGAGGCCATACTCGAGAACCGTGCCTGGACGGGCCCCGGCGAGACGGAGGATCTCGACGAGGACACGGATATGGTGGATCTCGACGACATTGATTCGTTGGTCGACGCCGAGCTGCCGGCGCTGGATCTCGAGCTCTACGACGACGAGACATCGGAACCGCTCGTCGATCGCGACGTAGCGGAAGTCTTCGAGGAAGAGAACGAGAAGACGAACCTGGAGGAGATTGGCGAGCCTCTTCAATCCCTGCCGTTCAACGTAGAGATACCCGGCTACAAGCTGCATCGCATACTCTCGACAAGTGCGTCATCTCTCGTGTTGCTCTCCGAGCGCGAGAAGGATGGCCGTCTCGCCGTTCTGAAGGTCATCTCTACCGATGTGCAGGACGAGAAGAAGATCCTCAAGCGATTCATGCGTGAGCAGCGCCTGCTCTCGAAGCTCCGCCATCCGAATGTCGTAAAGATCTACTCCGGCGGCGTAACCGAGGGCAGCGCGTACATCGCAATGGAGTACTTCCCCGGCGGCGATCTGCGCAAGCGTATCGACGCCGGCATCCCGGAAGGGAAGGCGCTCGAGTACTTTCGCGGTATCACCAAGGGACTCGGCGCTGCCCACGAGGTCGGCATCGTCCACCGGGACATCAAGCCCGCGAACATCCTCATCCGAAACGACGATACCGTAGCCATCGCGGATTTCGGCATCTCGAAGTCCCTCGGCGCCAGCACGGCAATCACCGTGGTCGGCTTCGTGATGGGAACGCCGTTCTACATCAGCCCGGAGCAGATCGATGGCGAGCCGGCCACCGCCTGCAGCGATCTCTACAGTCTGGGGGTCATCCTCTTCGAGCTGCTGACCGGCGAACGGCCCTATCCCCAGACCCGGCTCCCGGCGCTTCTGCGCGCCCACACCGAGGACCCCCTGCCGCGGCTCCCCGAGGAGCACGCCTCCATGCAATTCGTGCTGGACGGGTTGATGGCGAAGCAGCCCAGTGAGCGCTTCCAGTCGGTCGCCGAGCTCCTGGTCGCCCTGGGTCCCGAGTAGGATCGGACTTCCCCGGGAGGGCTCCTCGCGCCCTCCCTATCCCCTTGATTTGTCTCCGGGGCCACGTAACACTAGCGCCCGAGGGGTAGCCAGCTCCCGAAGAATAACTCCCAGTATCCGAGTAGGAGGAGACCAATAATGATTAAGACAAAACGCCCGCATCTGTCCCGGCGTTCGTTCCTGGCGGGAATGGGTGCCGTCGCCGCAGGCATCAATTTCGTGCCGCGCCACGCGCTTGCCGCCGAAGAGCCCAAGCTGAACTTCTATAACTGGGATACCTACATCGGCGAGACCACCCTGGATGATTTCAAGAAGGCTTCCGGCATCGCCGTGAAGATGGACCTCTTCGCCGACAACGATGAGTTGTTCGCCAAGCTCAAGGAAGGTAATCCCGGATACGACCTGATCGTCCCCACGAACGATTACGTCGAGCGCATGGTCACGGCCGAAATGCTGGTGCCAATCGATCACTCGATGATTCCCAACATGAAGAACATCGATCCGAACTTCCTGGATGCTGTTTTCGATCCCGGTCGCAAGTACAGTCTCCCCTACATGTGGGGTTCGATTGGCATTGGTTATCGGAAGTCCAAGGTCGACGGCGTGCCGGACAGCTGGAAGTACCTGTACGACTCTGACAAGTATGCCGGCCGTATCGCGCTGCTGGCCGACGGTGGCACCATCGTCGGCATGGGCCTGAAGTACAAGGGTCACTCCTTGAACTCGAAGGACAAGGCGCTCATCAAGGAAGTCGAGGCGATGGTCATCAAGCAGAAGCCGCACATCAAGGTTTTTGCCGAGGACAACGGCCAGGATCTGCTCGCTTCCGGCGAGGTGGATCTCACGATGGAGTGGAACGGCGACATCCTCCAGGTAATGGCGGAAGACGACGACATCGGATACGCCGTGCCCAAGGAGGGTGGACTGCTCTGGGAAGACTGCATGTGCATCCCCAAGGGTGGCAAGCATCCGATGAACGCCCACAAGTTCATCAACTACATCCTCGACGCCAAGGCCGGCGCGGCGATTGCGGACTACATTCAGTACGCCACGCCGAACAAGGCGGCCAGGGCGCTGTTGCCGGACGAGTACAGCAAGAATTCGGCGATCTTTCCGCCCGATTCCGTCGTCGCCGTCAGCGAGGCAGCGATCTACCAGGGTGAGGATCACCAGCGCGTCATCGACGAGACTTGGACGCGTATTCAAGCCGCTTGACCGCTTGAGTCCGGGTGGCCCCGAAGACGGGGCCACCCGGGTCCTGGTTACTCGACGCCGGGGGGCGACGATGTTGAGGAATACGCCACGTGGATAGCTGGCGCCGCAATCCGCTGGTCTTCTGGATATTCAGTATCCCGCCAAGTGTCTGGCTGATCGCTTTCTTTCTCGCGCCCCTCGCCCTCGTATGGGTGTTCAGCTTCGGCGAGAAGCGCGGCATCGTAGACATCGCGATCACCGGCACGTTCGAGAACTATTGGCGGGCCCTCGATCCCCTCTACCTTCAGATTTTCGCAAAGTCCTTCTGGTTCGCCGGAATCACGACGGCGGTCTGCCTGCTGGTCGCGTTTCCGATCGCGCTCGCCATCACGTTCGCGAGTCCCCGCTGGAAGCCGATCCTGCTGCTGATCGTCATCCTGCCCTTCTGGACCAACCTGCTGATTCGCACCTACGCGCTCATCGCCGTCCTGCGCACCAGGGGATACGTGAATTTCGGGCTGGAGTGGATTTGGGACGGCGCCAATGGATTCCTGACAGCCATCGGGCTCGGGGATCTGCAGCTCCTCGGCGCGCAGTTCCAGCCTCTGCAGATGCTCTACAACAACTTCGCAGTGGTCTTCGGACTCGTCTACGTGTACCTCCCATTCATGGTGCTGCCGCTCTATGCGTCTCTCGATCGCATGGACAAATCGTACCTGGAAGCGAGCCTCGACCTTGGGGCGAGCCAGCTGCGCACCTTCCTCTCCATCGTCGTGCCGCTGGCGATGCCCGGGATAGTATCCGGCGTCATTATTACCTTCATACCAACCCTCGGCGCGTTCCTTACGCCGGACCTTCTCGGCGGGACGGACAGCCAGATGATCGCCAACGTCATCGAACGGCAGTTCAAGTCGGCCAACGACTGGCCATTCGGCGCGGCGCTGTCGTTCCTGCTCATGTACATCACATTCTTCGCTCTGGCCGTCCGGTCGCTGATGTCCAAGGGCACGTC
The DNA here is from genome assembly GCA_965364645.1 of uncultured Gammaproteobacteria bacterium. GTDB lineage: Bacteria > Pseudomonadota > Gammaproteobacteria > HK1 > HK1 > JAABYT01. The sequence continues at coordinate 5,741 of CBDTYP010000046.1, forward strand.
CGCCATGGAGGCCGGCTGATGGCCTTCCTGCGTAGAACACCAATCGGCCCCCTCGACTACGGCCGCCGGCTCTGGATCCGCGCGAGCCTGCTGGCCACGTTCGTATTTCTCTATGCGCCCATCGTGACGCTCATGGCTTTCAGCTTCAACGACAGCCGCCGCAACATCGTCTGGCGCGGATTCACATGGAAGTACTACGAGAAGGCTTGGAACAACGATAGCCTGTTCGAGGCGTTCACCAACTCCCTCAGCATTGCATTCTTCAGCACCGTAATCTCCACGATCCTCGGGACGCTGGTGGCGGTAATGCTGTGGCGCTTCCGGTTCCCGTTCAAGGGCGCCTACGAGGGCGCCATGGCGCTACCCATCGTCATCCCGGAGATCTGCATGGGTGTCGCCATGCTCGTATTCTTCGCCCGCATCGGTTGGCCGAGCGGGATGCCGTGGCCCTTTAACCTGAGTGCCATTACGATCGCGCACATCTCTTTCAGTTTCCCCTTCGTGGCCGTCGTAGTCCGCGCCCGGCTAGTGAACTTCAACCGCGAGCTGGAGGAGGCGGGAAAGGACCTCGGCGCCAGCGAATGGGAGATCTTTCGCGACATTCTCCTGCCCTTCCTGCGGCCCGGTATCGTCGCGGGGGCGCTGCTCGCGTTTACTCTTTCGTTGGATGACTTCGTCATCACCTTCTTCACCTCCGGGCCGGAGACGATTACCTTCCCCGTGAAGGTGTACTCGATGGTGCGGTTCTCCGTGACGCCGGAAGTGAATGCGGCGTCGACGGTCTTGATCGTTGTTACGGTGGTGCTGACTTCGGTTGCCCTGTGGTTGCAGAACCGAGGCCAGAAAGAATCCGGTGGGATGTAAAGTCATGACGGATCGCTCTTCGATAATCTCCATTCAGAATGTCAGCAAGGTCTTCGGCAGTGATGTCACCGCCGTCGACGACGTCTCTCTCGATATCGACGAGGGGGAGTTCTTCGCGCTCCTCGGTCCGTCGGGCTGCGGCAAGACGACGCTCCTCAGAATGCTCGCGGGCTTCGAGATCCCCACCGAGGGAACCATCACCATCGACGGCGATCGGATGGAGGGTGTCGACCCGAACCGCCGCCCGGTCAATATGGTGTTTCAATCCTACGCCGTGTTCCCGCACATGAAGGTGTTCGACAACGTCGCCTACGGCCTCAAGGTGACCGGGGTCGCGAAGGACGAGATCAAGACTCGCGTCGACGAGGCGCTCGGGCTGGTGCAGCTCGGCGGATACGGGAACCGCAAGCCTGATCAGCTATCCGGAGGTCAGCGTCAGCGGGTGGCGCTGGCGAGGGCGCTCGTGAAGCGGCCGAGGGTGCTGTTACTGGACGAGCCGCTGTCCGCCCTGGACGCGAAGCTGCGCGGGGCAATGCAGCTCGAGCTCGTGCGACTCCAGCACACTGTCGGCATCACCTTCATCATCGTGACCCACGATCAGGACGAGGCGCTCTCCATGGCGGACCGTGTGGCGGTGATGGACGCCGGCAGGGTGCGCCAGATAGCGCCTCCCGGCGAGCTCTACGAGTACCCCACAAGCCGCTTCGTGGCGGACTTCATCGGCAAGATGAACCTGTTCGAGGGTCGGGTCGGGTCGGACCGGGAGGGGATCCTCGCGGTGGCGATCCCGGGGCTCGGCGACATCGAGGTGCCCTACCAGGGCGACGTATCTGGAGACATCGGCATCGCCATTCGCCCCGAGAAGCTGCGGGTGACCTCGGAGCGGCCGGTGGATCCCTGCATCGCATTCCCCGGGGTGCTGGACAACGTTGCCTACCACGGCAGCGAGAGCCACATGTTCTTCACCACCGACTCCGGCGCCCAGCTGACGGCCACGGTGCAGAACGAGACCCGCACCAGGGCGCCCCTGACCCAGGGCGAGCACCTCTGGGTCAGCTGGATCCCCGGCGACACCCTGATCCTGAAAGACTAAAAGAATACGCTGTAGGAGCGAGCTTGCTCGCGAATGAGGCCTCATTCGCGAGCAAGCTCGCTCCTACAGGGGACAGGCCCGGGGCATCGCCCCCGACTCCTCAGCTGTCGGCGGACTGGAGTTGGTGGTGCAGGCCCTGGAGCATGCCGGTGGGGTCGTCGCCGATGTCCCAGGTGGTCGCGGCGAAGACGGCGTGAATCCTATCCTGCCCCTGAAAGCGGGCCGTGTCGGCGAGGGCGGTCTCGACCTTGCGGATGACGCCGTCCGCCGAATCCATGCCGCACTCCGGCAGGATGACCAGCACTTCCGTCGGCGATAGAGCGCCCGCGAAGTCGGCCCAGCGCAACGCCTCTTTCAGAATCTCGGAGATGCGCCGGCGCGCCGTGTCCCGCCACTCGCCCGAGGCCTCGACGCCGTCGACCGGCTCGAAGCGCACCTGCACCAGGGTCAGATCGTTGCCGTAGCGCCGGCTGCGCGAGACCTGGGAGCTCAGCTCCTGCACGATCGCCTGGCGATTCAGGATCCCGCTCTTCTCGTCCAGTCTGGACGGGTCGAGCCCCGCGGCGGTGGCCGCGCGTCCCTCCCGGCGGCCGTCGAAGGCGGATACGTCGGTAAAGATGCGCAGGCTTCCCACCTCGCCGTTCGTGGCCTCGATATGGGACAGCGCACACTCCAGCCAGCGGGATTTCCCGGAATCGGAGGTGACGACGTAGCGATCCACGTGGGTGCGGACCGGGTCCGGATCGCGCCCGAGCACCGCCGACATGGCCGCCCCGACGACGGTATCGGCATCCGTCTCCAGGAGCTCACAGAAGCTCTCGTTGGCCCAGATCACCTGGTCGCTGGCGTCGCAGAGCACGATGCCCGCGGGAAGGCTGGCCAGCAGCGCCTGGCAGTCGCTGGCGGACAGCGGAAAATCGCTCATCTATCGGTCTCCCTGGCTCCTCCTCGACGCCCGGGGGCGGAGGACGAAGAAAACAAGAACGATTTAAGTGTAGACCGCTCTGGCAATGAATCCTAAGCCGCCCCGGTGGTGGGGCATCGGATGGGGCCGATTGGGGGCGACGGGGGGCCGGGGCGGCCTCAGGCGGGTGTCGGCGCGTCCACCGCGGCGCGAACCGAGCGCTGCCAATGCTGCAGGGCCGGCTCGTTGCGCCCATAGGTGACGTGTTCTTGCGCGCCGGAGCGAAGGCCCCGCTGGATGCCCTCGCCGGTGGGGAAGTCCTCTTCCTCGACGGTGCGCAGGGTGAGATCGAGATTGCGCCGCCAGTGCTCGTGGGCCTTGTCGCTGGTGGCCGGCTCGGGAACGTAGAAATCCAGGAAGGCGACGCACTCGTCGACCCTGCCGTCAACCGGGAAGACACGCCAGACCTCGGCGTGGTCGGCCTGCATGACGACAACAGAGTTGGGAAACAGGATGTATACGAGCGCGCTGTGCTTGACCAAGTCCCACTCGTTCTCCGGCAGCGCGCGCATGTCCATGATGCTGCGTCTGGGGAGCGTTTCGCGCATGTGATAGCCAAAGGGATGGAACAGGCATACGTTGTGCAGAAAAATCGGCGCCACGGTCTCCGTATGCAGCACGCCGAAGTGATACGACTCGAGGAAGGTGTCGATCAGCATCTTCCAGTTCATGCGTCGGCGAAGCACGCGCGACGTGTAGTGGTGGTAGTGCTCGAATCCGAAGCTCGCGAGCTCCGGCCCGAGTCCGTTCAGCTCGTCGTCGATATCGAAGCGGGCGCCCGGCTCGGGCCGTACCCAGATACAGCCGAAGCGCTCGACCGCGGGGAGCGCGACGAGTCCGTGGACTCCCTTGTCGATGCCTTCGAAGTTCCTGCCGTCGGGTATCCCCACGAGCTTCCCGCGACTGTCGTAGCTCCAACCGTGATACGGGCAGACGAAGTTGCGCTTCACGTGGCCGCAACCAGTCGCGACCTGCGCGCCACGGTGGCGGCATACGTTCAGGAACGCGCGCACCTCGCCGTCGTGATCGCGCACGATCAGCACTGGCACGCCGCAGTTATCATCCGTGAAGTAGTCCCCGGGATCGGGAATCCGGCACCCGAGCCCCATCATCAAGGGATAGCGACGGAACAGAATCTGCATCTCGCGATCCAGCCGATCGCGATCGGTATAGGTGACGACGGGATTGGTGTCGATGCCATCGGCGAGGCACGTGCTGCCGGCATCGATATGCTCGAACAGCTCCCGGGCGAGGTCGATCTGCAGGGAATGCTCCATGCGGTCTCCTAGAGCTCCCCCCATCCCCGGCGACGCTTCCAACGAATCTTCGGTATCACCAGGCCGAGGATCATTCCGCCGAGCAGGACGCCCGCACCGGCCAGAAACCAGTCACGCTCCGAGCGTTCCTTCAACGACCGATTGCGTAGGTTGGCCGCGTCGAGATCCGCCGTCAGCGCGCTGAGCTCGCTGTCGAGGCTCGCGTTGCGTTCCTTGATGGCCAGCGTGTCGGCCGCCGCCTGCTTGATCTGAGCGAGCTCCGTCTGCAGCATCTTCTTGTCCGTCGCGAGCTCGCTGCGGTTCTTCTCGATCTCGCCGGCGGTCTCGCCAAGGGTCTCCAGCTGGCTCGCCAGATCCCGCGCTATCTCGCGCTCGCGGGTGAAATTCTCCACCGCCTCCGCCAGCTGATCCCGCGCCGCCGGCTCGGCCATGAGGAAGCGGGTCAGGATCCAGACCTCCGCGCCGTCGTCAACGGCTACGCGGGAGTATCCGGTCTCGGCGTCTTCCTCGAGGACCGTCACGCGGGCGCCGCTGCCCAGCATACGCGTGATGCGGAAGTTAGTGCCCGGCCCCCCGCGTGCCTCCAGGCGCAGCGTATCCGTTACGTAACGCACGGTCTGGGCCTGGATCTGAGCGCTGCAGAGACCGAGCAGGCAGATGAATGCAAACTTCCGCACGGGTTGGTCCTCGGACATTTCGATTTTGCGCCGGCAGCCCTGGCCGCGGGTGGGCCCGCGGCCGGTATACTCGGGTATCCGGCTCCACGTCCGAATGCTTACATAAATTCGGGCGAAATCAAATGGTTACCCTGGATATTTACGAGAAAATTCAGCGTTCGAGGAGGAGTTTCCATGACAGTTCCCATACCTGAAAGCCACCGCGACATCCTGGAGAAGAAATCCCTGGCGCATCTGGCGACCCTGATGCCGGACGGCAGTCCCCAGGTGACGCCGGTGTGGTGTGATTTCGATGGCACTCACGTGCGCATCAACTCGGCGAAGGGCCGGCGCAAGGACCGCAACATCCGCCGGGAGCCCCGCGTTTCGCTCTCTCTCTGCGATCCCGACAATCCTTACCGCTACCTGGAAGTCCGGGGCAGGGTGGTGGACATCAGCGAGGAAGGCGCCGACGCCCACATCGACCAGCTGGCCCACAAATACCTCGGCGTGGATGAATACCCGAACCGACGGGCGGAAGAAGTGCGGGTCATCTACAAGATAGCCCCGGAACGATTTACCAAGATGGGCTAAAGGTACCAGTCGAACTCACGTTTGAACGCGTCGCCCGTGAAGGCATCGAACTCCAGCTCCGCCGCCACCACGGGCCGCGACTCGGCTCAGGCGGCGGCGCCCATGTTGGTGAGCGCGTTCAGCAGCTCCGCGGTGCTGCTGAAGCGATCGTCCGGGTTCTTCGCCATCAGCTTCCCCAGCAGCGGCTGCAGCTCGAAGAAGTCGTCCGGCAGCTTCGGGATGGGCGCGTGCAGATGCTGAAAAATCAGCGCGCTCACGGTGTCCCCGTGGTAGGGCTTCTTCCCGGTCAACATCTCGTAGAGCATCACCCCGAGGGCGTAGAGATCCGACCGCTGATCGGCCGGCAATCCTTCCGCCTGCTCCGGACTCAGATAGTGGGGCGTTCCGATGACGGTCCCGGCGGTGGTCAGCTCGAATCCCTCGCTGATGTGCTTCGAGATTCCGAAATCCGCCAGGGCCAGAGTGCCGTCCTCCCGGAACATGACGTTGGCGGGCTTGAGGTCCCGGTGCACGATGCCGACCTTGTGGATGGCCTTGAGGCCGCGGGCGATGTTGTTGAGACAGACGAAGGTATCCTCCAGGGAGAGGATGCCGTTGTCGATGCGCTCCTTGAGACTGCCCCGGCCGAAGAACTCCATGGCGATGTAGCCGTATTTGTTCGTGAAACCCTGCTCGAAGATCTGCACCACGTGGGGGCTGTCGATCTCCGATACGAGTTTCCCCTCGCGGATGAAGCGTTGCAGATGCTCCGGATCGAGCGCCATGGAGCGGTCGAGAATCTTGATGGCGACCGTGAGGCCGTCCTGGGTGCGCTCCGCGATGTACACCGTGCAGCTGATGCCCCGGCCGATGACGCCGCCGAACTTGTAGCTCGGCCGGGTGTTGTCGCCTTTCTTGGCGCGGTCCCGCTCGAAGCCGTGGGTCATGGCTTCGGACTCCAGGGGGCTGACCGGGGACACCTCCGAGGCCTCGCTGGCCCGGGCAAGCACCTCGTAGACCACGCCCGCGAGGCGCTCCGGGGTCAGATCCGACTTGTTCAGATAGCCCTCCGCGCCGAGCTTGATGGCGTCCGCCACCACATAGGAGTCGCCGACGCCGGTAATGAGGATGGTGCGCGGGAACCCGGGCTTGTTGACCACCTCCCGCAGCCAATCCGTCCCGGTCTGGCCGTTGCCGAGGTCGTAGTCCAGCAGGAGCACGTCGTAGGCGGCCCAGTTGAAATCGGGCTCGGGCTTGCCGAGGCGCAGGCTCGGGTACTCGGTCACCTCCACGCCGGGGATCTCCTGCTCGAGGAAAACGTGCATGGATTCCAGGGTGATTTCGCAGTCGTCGATCAGCAGAATTTTCATGGATCCACCCGTTCGAGGGCGATTCGTGGGCCAGCCGCATCCCGCCAGGAGACGGGATTATTCCTATACTATCGGCCGAATTGGGGGGGCTTTTTAGGGCCCCGGGGGTGCCAATGTGACCCATGTCCAAACCGGGTAGACTGAGGCCCGCGGCGGCGATGGGGCGTCCGGGGGCGGAAATTCGACCATGGGGGACGGTATGAAGGACTGGCTGCGCCGCCTGGGCCTGGAGGAGTACGCGGGCCTCTTCGCCGAGCAGCGCATCGACCGGGAGGTGCTCCCGGACCTCACCGCCACGGATCTGGAGCAGCTCGGCATCCCCCTGGGCCACCGGAAGAAGCTCCTCAAGGCCATCGCGGCGCTGGGCGGGGACGCGGAGACGGGGCCAGAGGCCGATTCTCCCGAGGCCGCATACGCCGAACGGCGCCAGCTGACGGTCATGTTCTGCGACCTGGTGGGCTCCACAGCATTGTCCCAGAGGCTGGACCCGGAGGACCTCCGGGAGATCAACCGGGCCTACCAGGACCTGTGCAAGAAGACTCTGGAGACCTACGAGGGCTACATCGCCCGTTACATGGGTGACGGGGTCCTCGCCTACTTCGGCTATCCCCGGGCCCACGAGGACGACGCGGAGCGGGCCATCCTGGCGAGTCTGGACCTCCTGGCGGCGATGGATAGCCTCGATGCGGATCTGTCGGGGGAGCACGGTCTCGCGGTCCGGATCGGCGTCGCCACCGGCCCGGTGGTGGTGGGCGACCTCATCGGCGAGGGTGCATCCCAGGAGAGCGCCGTGGTGGGAGAGACCCCCAACGTGGCCGCGCGGCTGCAGGCCCTGGCCGAGCCCGGCACCGTGGTCATCGCGCCGGGCACCCACACCCTCGCCGGTCATCGTTTCGAGTGTGAGGACTTCGGTACCCATGACTTGAAGGGGGTCGCCGAGCCGGTGCACACCTGGCGGGTGACGGGACGCCGAGTCTCCGCAAGCCGCTTCGAGGCCCTGCACAAGACGGCGCTCACGCCGCTCGTCGGGCGGGACACCGAGATCGCACTGCTGCAGGATCGTTGGCAGCAGGCCAGGGACGGGGACGCACCCCTGGGTATCCTGCTGGTGGGCGAGGAGC